>NZ_VOYM01000114.1:0-6622 GCF_013420285.1 Acinetobacter sp. YH01019 | reverse complement strand
TGTTTTTTCTGCTTTGATCGCAGCAAGTGCTACCTTAGCCTTAAAGTCGTTTGAATGATTTCTTCTTGGTCTACGTGCCATAAAATACTCCATATATTGATGTTTATAACATCATTTGAGGAGCAGAATATCAATTATAGGAGTTGTTCAAATTTCCGGATCCATCTCTGTTGAAATGAACGTTCAATATAACTGTTTTACTAATTAAAGTTATAAGTGGTTTCTTTAACTAAGAATAGCCGATAAAAGTGTAGCAAGTTGCTACACTCCTAGATAATATCCTTTCCGAAAATTTCATTTAGACGATCCTTGATGTCTTCCACAAATTTACTATCAGTTTTCAATTTATTTTTCATTTTTCTCTTAAAGTCACTTAAGCTCATTCCAACTTCAGCAAAATCCATTTGAAATAATGAATCATTGATAACAACGTTTGCTTGAGAGTCTGTGAGGCAACCTACAGTCTTAAACCACTTTTCAAGCTGTAAATAATTAGCATCATCATTAAAAATATACCATGAACGTACAGTGGTATCGAATTTTGCACCTAGATCTTTTACCTCAGCATTATCTTCAAATGGAACATCTAAGTAGATCTTTAATTTTTCGGCCTTTTTATTTTCAATTACAGGCTTTTCAAAACCACGATGATGTAGTTTAAATTTTACGCCTACAATAGGGCGTCCTTTTTTAATTGTTTCATATTCTAACTGTAGATCGGTGTTTTCATTAATTTCAGCTACAATTTTATCTAATACATAACGTCGAAAATCGACCCAACGGTCATATTTAGTTTCATTTATATCAATTAGAGCTCTGAGATTCTCTAATAATAATGGAACTTCGTAGATTTCTTGAGTCTTAAATTTGAATTCGTTTTTTATGAAATAGGTATAAAGACTCATACTTGCAACTGAATCTAGAGCAAATAAATGTTTTAGTTGGTATGTAGTAAAATTACCACCAGCTAATTGAGTAAAGTAAGGTAATACTTCACTGGTAAATCTGATTTGAAGTGCATTCTTTGAATCATCTTCCCATCTTAACTCACGGATAATAGGGACAACCGAGTGAACTCTTTTAGTCTTTTTCTTTATATCATCTACAGGTTCTTCAATTACAAAGTGCGCCACACGGGATGAAAGTTCTTTGTAAATTCGATCAATGGCTACATTAATTGAATTTCGCTTACTTAATCCCAGTAATTCAGCTAAATCATCTTTATACAGATAGATGTATGTTTGTTCACTAATCTCTTTATCGATATGATTCTTCTCACCGTAATTGGCAACAGCCATCGCATATAAAAGTGCTTTATATTCATTCGCTGACAATTCAATAGGTCGTATCAAACGATTGCTAGTACTTACAACCCCATTGTGACGAATATTACCTATGCAGTACGGGATTGAATCCAGCTCTTCTTTGTTATGGCTTAGTTCTGACATAAAGTGTATTAACTATTTTAAGTGTGCTTAACTTGATTATGCATGTTATATAAAAAAGTGGAAAAAGATTCAACACTTTCACCTAAAAAAACCTAAGGTGGAATACTTGTCACCAAATTTAGGTAAAAATCCATTAAAGTGGAAATATATTTTTAAATTCCACTCCAAGATGACAAACACTCCACTTTTAGATGTTTTTGATTCTTTATAGAAATACGGATTGATGAATAAACACCCATAATGGATTTTAAATAATCAATTAACCTATTTCGATATGACAAGTTTTCCACCTTTAAAAACGCAGATCACTGAAAAAAAATATCGAGTTTAGTCATAAGAACAAAATATCTGCATTCTAGGGTGAGTGCGTGAAATTCTTTCCACTCTTAGATCAATGAATATATCAAAAAATGGTGTAGTAAAAAAAAGCCTTGCAACTTTATCCACAATATTATTTTTGTAAGTGATTTTTTTTCCACTCTTGCACTTAAATTCATTAAGTTATCAACATCATAAATAATTGTTTTATATATTTTTTAAATGATAATACATATATTTTATAATTAACAGTGAAAAACATTCCACCATAGTGACAAATACTCCACTTTTAAGTGACAAATACTCCACTTTACAGTGACATATATTCCACTTTTAAGTGATCATCTTTCCACTTATAGAAGACAACTCTTCCACTTTAAGATGACAAACCCTCCACCTTAAAGCTGATATGGTATTGTTTTTAAATGAAAAATATCAACTTAATTATTAATTAACTTAATTATTAATTACTATTAATTATTAAATAAGCTAGCTATATAAAACTTTAAATTTAAAATTGCTTTAGCGTTATACAAATGACTGTTTTAAATTTAAAAGGTGTAGTAACTTAGCCCAAAGTTATTTATATTAATAGTAATTTTAAATATAGAATGATTTGACAAGTATGTCTGCAAAAATTATTGCTGTTGCGAATCACAAGGGTGGTTGTGGTAAAACAACAACAGTTGTTCATTTAGCCTCTGAGCTAGCAAACTTAGGAAAAAAAGTGCTTGTGATTGATTTAGATCCTCAAGCAAATGCTAGCTTGCATATTGGTTTAAAACATCCAAGTGAAGTTGGAGTAACAACCGCTGAGTTATTAGTAGGTGATGTCTCATTACTTACTGACGCTTTAGAAGAAGATACTAATTTTGATAATGTTTCACTAATTTATGGTTCTCTCAATTTAGGAAAAACTGAGGACCAATTAAAAGAAGATGCGCCAAGACCATCAGAAGAACTCACTACAAAATTAGAACTATTAAAAGATCTTTATGATTTTATTTTAATTGACTGCCCTCCAAGTTTAAAACTATTGACGAGTAATGCTTTAGCATCTTCAACACATGTAATTATCCCGATTGAATCTGGCTCACAATATGGTCTATATGGTGTTACAGACTTACTTAATCATTTAGAAAAAATAAAGCGAATCAATCCGGAGCTACAATTATTAGGTGCACTACTTATTAAGCACGATGAGAGACAAAATGTTTGTAAACTCATTCGTGATGAAGCATTTAAGCAAGTGGGCTATATTATGGAAACGACTATTCCACAAAGTACAAAAGTAAATCAAGCCGCAATTATGCAGCAGTCTTTACTTAAGCTAGACAAAAGTGGAAAGGTTCGAAAGGCTTTTGAAAGTTTAGCTAAAGAAGTTTTAGCTAAAGTTAACTGATTGAGAATTTTATGGCAACTGCAAAAGAACTTTTAGCTCAAAAGCTGAAACAAAATACTCAAAAGCATCAATTAGCTCAAAAAGATAATATCAAGGAATTAAAGGAATTTAGACGAAATGTCCCCATTGAAGACATTTCACGGAGTCCTTATCAACCGCGTAGAAAATTTGATGAGCAGGAAATCAAAGAACTGGCTGAATCGATCGATGAAGTTGGTTTGTTGCAACCCATCACTGTTCGTAAACTTGAAAATTTAAAATTTGAACTAATTGCAGGTGAACGTCGATTACGTGCGCATGAAATTCTAAAAAAATCGACTATTGAAGCCATTATTATTGATGCAAATAATGAAGAAGCTTCACTACTTACACTAGCTGAAAATTTAAAACGCCAGGATTTAACAGACTTCGAAATCTATATTGGTCTAGTAGGTTTGGATGAAAATTTAAAGAAAAATAAACAACGTTTAGCGAAGTCTTTAGGCTTAAATCGCGAAGACATGTATAAATATTTATCTTTTGAAAAGTTGCCTAAAGCCATCTTGAATGATTTGGTAAATGAGCCCCAGTTATTAGGTCGAACTGCTGCAACAGCTTTTAAAAAATTTCTTGCAGATCACGACGAAATAAAACAACGTGCTGAAAAAGCCTTGTTAACTGTTTGGACAAAAGTAAAGAATGGCCAACTTGAGCAAACTAAGGCTGTTGCACAAGCTACGAAATATCTAGTTCAAGATAATAACGATTCTCCATCAACATCGCTTGTAAAAAAAATTGAATATGCTGGGAAAGTTGCTGGGAATATTAAATTTAATGATAAGTTATTAAAGGTTTCTTTAAAAATTTCTCATTTTGATGATGCTAGCTTAGAAAAATTAGAAACCCTGTTGAAAGAGCTGGTGGAAAAAAATCAAGAAGTGTAGCAAGTTGCTACACTTCTTTTCTTTAAAATATGTCTGATAGTATAATCTTGGGGATACCTAGTAATAAAATTAATCTTAATAAAAAACAATTTTTTTATAATATATATTTATATCTGATAACTATAAAGCGTTGGCTCTTACTGCATTTGGAGTCATTCCTGAAATTGGTTCGGCTGTTAAAACCATTGTCAAAGCCGCAAGATCAAAGGAAGCTAATAAATTAAAAATTTTTAAATTGATGGAAGGCTTTGAGAGTGCCTTCAAAAAGCTAAAAATAAAAAGCCCATGGAACAATGCTCCTGAAGCATGGCTCAGGTCTAAGCCATGGCAAAAGATGGGAAAAACAGCATTAAATGCATTAAACAAATGTATTGATCGTTTAATTCAAGCTATTAATGGTTTCCTCAATAAAGTTCGCGGTAGTTTAAAATCGGCTTTGGAAAAGTTTAAAGTTGAGATTACTAATGCAAAGTATGCGATAAAAAAATACATTAGCGATCTCTGCAATGAAATTCAGAGAAAATTTCAGGAATTACTACCTCAACCTCAATTGGGTATGGCTGGTGCGAATGGGGCCAACATTCCCACCGGTAGATATGATGTAAATATACAATCGGGTAAATCTACCTCAACGACTCATACCCAAAAAGAAAAGACACCCGATAAAGAAAAACCACCTAAAGATAAGGACCTTGATAATCCATGTATATTAAGACCTTATCACCCTGATACATGTAAACCGTTAGGTAAAACTGGGCACCATGTTGTTCCAGACAGATGCTTTAGATTAGGTACTAGAACAGGGACGGGTAGAAATTCTTTACCAAATGCGATAAGTGAAGGTGATGGTTTAGTAGTATGTGTTGAAGGAGCTACACCAACTACTACGAATGAACATGGTAGAATACACCGACAATACAGTATCTACGAAAAGGCGTTAAAAGGTATTCATATGCCAGAAGCTACGGCTCCCTTAGTAGAAGTTGAAATTGCAGGCGCGAAAGCTGTTTCTAGTGTTATAAAAAAATGCAATGCCGCAAATTTAGCTACCCAATTGCGTGTCTATCATCAAGCAAAAGGATTAGCTGCTAATTATCGAGTTCGAGTTGATGTTAGAGGTAATACTGCTAGAACGTTACCTACTGGTGTTTTTGGATCACCTTTTAAATAATCTATGTCGAGATAAAATTTAATGAATAATTCATCAGTCACATTTGTTACTGGTTGTGCTATCAGCCAATCTAATTTTTATATAACATCTAATCTTGATAATTTGGATACTTGGGACCTGTTTTCAAAAACTTTTATTTATAAATATCAATCCGATGATTGGATAGATATGGATTTAGATGGTTGGAGAGTTGTTTCTGTTGCTTATTTTGAAAATTCTGGAATCTCTTCATTACTTGCACTTGAACAAGATGGTGACTTAGGAATATTTCAAGAAAATAAGAATAAACTCGAAAAAATACGTGAGACAGACGACTCTAAAATACAAGGACAATTCAATCGAATTAGAACTATTGATAATTCATTATATGTTTGTGGCGATGGCGCACAGATTTATACAAATATTGGTAATGGTTGGAATTCTTTAGATTTAGGTCTATCTGAATCATCATTAGATATGCCTAAATCTAGTGAATTAACATTAGACATAGAATTGGCATTTGATATCAATCTCTATGATATAAACGGATTTAGCTCAAATAGCCTTTATGTTTGCGGTACCAAAAAAAATGAAGGTTTTATTGCCTATTTTGATGGTTCTTACTGGGAACCTGTTGACAGAATGACTCCGTCTCCATTGTTTGGAATTACAATTTGCCCTGATAAGAAAAATATTATCATTTCGGGAGGATATGGAACTTTATTAAAAGGTAATTTTAAAGATGGTTTTAAAAACTTAAAAGATATAAGTATTAATTCAACTTTTTATTGTTCAGCATATTTTAAAGAGAAGTTATATATTGCTTCTGAAGATGGATTATATATCTACGATGAAGGAGTTTATCATTTAGTAGATGCCATTAATGATATTAAAGGAATTGTATACATAGAAGAAAAAGAAGGCGTTCTATGGATACTTTCTTATAAAAAATTGATTCGTTACGATGGAAATGAATGGCAAAGAATTAATCATCCACTCAATGAGTAAGCGTCCGCTGAATCCCATGCCTATTTTTTAATTTGAGTTGGATTTCCAGCGATGTGGCAGTAATTCTTCTATTTGGGTCACTTTATGTGTCGGCAACCTTTTCAGAACATCACTTAAATAGGCATACGGATCCAGCCCATTCAGCTTTGCTGACTGGATTAATGTCATGATATTGGCTGCTCGCTGACCGCTGCGCAGCGAACCTGCAAATAGCCAATTCTTACGTCCCAACGCCCAAGGTCGCATCTGGTTGTCGGGTAGTCAGACGCAGTTACCTACGTCCAACCCCCTAAGAACCGTGCATGCGAGTTTCCCAGCACACGGCTCAAGCCTCTGCTAAGGCGCCATTCGGCACCCGGTTATACATCGTTGA
>NZ_VOYM01000113.1:0-6732 GCF_013420285.1 Acinetobacter sp. YH01019 | reverse complement strand
CGACTCATAAGTGCTCGGTTATATGCGGGCCAATTGGTTGTGCGGTAGATTTTGTGTGCAGGCTTCTTCATTTGAAAATTATATCGCTGAAAAAGCCTTTACAGATAGGTTTGTGCAACAAAGCCGTATCTCTTTAAAAACGTTTAAAATTAAGGCAATAAAACCGATCAAAATGTTATTGAAAAAATGACTTAATTAAGCGTCTTAAATCAGCTTTTATATAACCCAATATTCAATATTTACTTATTTTAAATAAATTATATTTATATAAAATTTAAAAATTATTCATGAAAGTTTTGTATTGTCTCTACAGTGATGGCGGTATAGTAGATTTCAGTTAAAAGATTTTTGTCGTCAAATCAGCAAATTCAATTGATCGACCCTTCTGCCTATTACCAATATGAAAAGGCCATCTTTAAAAACAATGGCTTGGTGTATGATAGGGTTAAAATTTGACTGATTTAACATCATTGTCAGTATGATTTAGCCAGAATGACTCGCGTAGATTCATTTCAAGCTCAAACTTTGTTGGAAATATAAAATGCCTGACTATCGCTCAAAAACATCGACACACGGAAGAAATATGGCTGGCGCACGCGGTTTATGGCGTGCGACAGGGATGAAAGATGAAGACTTTGGTAAACCAATTATTGCCGTAGTGAACTCTTTCACCCAATTTGTACCGGGTCACGTTCATCTTAAAGACCTTGGTCAGCTTGTGGCGCGTCAAATTGAGCAAGCAGGCGGTGTTGCTAAAGAATTCAATACCATTGCGGTTGATGACGGTATTGCGATGGGTCATGATGGCATGTTGTATTCATTGCCTTCACGTGACTTGATTGCTGACTCAGTTGAATACATGGTGAGCGCGCACTGTGCGGATGCCATGGTATGTATCTCTAACTGTGACAAAATCACCCCAGGAATGCTAATGGCGGCTATGCGCTTGAACATTCCAGTGGTATTTGTATCTGGCGGTCCAATGGAAGCGGGTAAAGTTAAAATCCGCGGCAATGACAAAGCGATCGACTTGATTGATGCCATGATTGTAGCTGCTGATGATAACTACACTGACGAAGAAGTGGCTGAATACGAACGTTCTGCATGCCCAACTTGCGGCTCATGTTCAGGTATGTTCACCGCAAACTCAATGAATTGCTTAACAGAAGCATTGGGTCTGTCTTTACCGGGTAACGGTTCTACACTGGCAACACATGCCAACCGTAAAAAACTATTTGAAAAAGCGGGTCAATTAATCGTAGAAATTACTAAACGTCACTATGAACAAGATGATTACAGCGTATTGCCACGTGAAATGGTGACCAAAGCATCGTATGAAAATGCCATGACTTTGGACATTGCGATGGGTGGTTCAACCAATACTGTTCTTCACTTGTTGGCTGCTGCCAATGAAGCTGGCGTTGATTTCACCATGGACGACATTGACCGCTTATCTCGTAAAGTGCCAGTTCTGTGTAAAGTTGCACCTGCGAAAAACGATGTGCATATGGAAGATGTACACCGTGCGGGCGGCATTATGTCAATTCTAGGTGAATTGGATCGAGCTGGCTTACTCGATACATCTGTGGGCACCATACATGAAAAAACACTGAAAGATTCTTTAGATAAGTGGGACATCATTCGTACTGAAAATGAAGATGTATACCAATTCTTCCGTTCAGCGCCAGGCGGTGTACCAACGCAAACTGCATTCTCACAAGATCGTTATTACCAACGACTAGATGGTGACCGTGAAAATGGCGTGATCCGTAATGCTGAACATGCGTTCTCGAAAGACGGTGGCTTAGCTGTGCTTTACGGCAACATTGCGCTCGATGGTTGTATCGTAAAAACTGCGGGTGTAGATGATTCAATCTTGAAATTCAACGGTACTGCACGTGTGTTTGAAAGCCAAGATTCAGCAGTAGAATCGATTTTGGGTAACGAAATCAAAGCAGGCGATGTGGTTGTAATTCGTTATGAAGGTCCACGCGGCGGTCCGGGCATGCAAGAAATGCTGTACCCAACCAGCTACCTAAAATCGAAAGGTTTAGGTAAAGAATGTGCGTTATTGACTGACGGTCGTTTCTCTGGCGGTTCATCAGGCCTTTCAATTGGTCACGTTTCACCTGAAGCAGCAGAAGGTGGTGCAATTGGTTTGGTGGAAGATGGTGATTTAATCGAAATCGATATTCCAAACCGTACCATCAACTTAGCTGTTGATGACGCTACGATGGCAGCTCGCCGTGCAGCGCAAGAAGCCAAAGGTTGGCACCCAGTAGAAGAGCGTCCACGTAAAATTTCGAAAGCTTTGAAAGCGTATGCGATGCATACCACGAGTGCAGCGAAAGGTGCAGTACGTGAAATCTAAATTTTAGATTTCCAAATAAAAAAGCACTCCAAATGGGGTGCTTTTTTAATTTACATCTACATAACTTGCATTGGATACGAGGAAATGTCATCCGCAACTGTCTGAGGCAAACGGTAATTTAAAAGTGAATGTTTCTGCGATCATTTTTTTAGTTGCAAACAGTTGCCGAGTTTTGCGGATGACAAATGGTTTTGGTTACTTTTGCCGGAACAAAAGTAACATACGAGCTCCGAAAATTAGCTTTTATAGAGGTAAGACTCCGCTGTAATCAGCTTTTAAATGAAATAATGGGGCAATAATTCTAAGTTATATATTTCTTAATCTGATTAAAAATAATGTTTCTTGAAGCAACTAAATAAAATTTAATAATTAGTTGATGTCATTAAAATTCTAAAAAAGACAGCCTCGAATAGTAGCTATAATTTATATGGCTTTGTGTAGGCAATCCCTTACTTTTGAAAGATCAAAAGTAACAAAAATCTTTTGTTCTCCTGATATGGCATCCCTGCCATACAGGAAAACAGCGACTTCCATGTCGCTTTGTCATGTGATTGAATGGTATTGCATGCGCTAAAAATCTCTTTTGTTGGGATGTAATTTCTTTTACATACCGAGCGCTTTCTATACAATCAATTTAAAAGAATCCGCCAAAGCTGAGGCACGAAATCAGCGATCACCAAGGAACAACAATGAGTAAAAATAATATCCGCGAACATTCTGCTCCTGTTTATGAAGGCATTGAAAATGCCCCTGCACGTTCTATGATGCGTGCAACAGGTTTTGATGATGATGATTTTACTCGCCCCTTTATTGGTATTGCATCGACTTGGGCCAATGTCACGCCATGCAATATGCACATTGACGGCTTAGCGCGCGAAGCAGAAAGAGGTGCCAACGCTGCTGGCGGTAAAGGCATTATTTTTAATACTATTACTATTTCGGACGGCATTTCCAACGGCACGGAAGGCATGAAATATTCATTGCTGTCGCGGGAAATTATTGCCGATTCCATTGAAACGGTTGTGGGCTGTCAAGCCTATGACGGCGTGATTGCCATTGGCGGCTGTGACAAGAACATGCCCGGTTGTATTATGGGCTTGGCGCGTTTAAATCGTCCGGGACTATTTATTTATGGCGGCACCATCAAACCCGGTGTAGGGCATACCGACATGATTTCAGTCTTTGAAGCTGTGGGGCAGTATGCAAAAGGTGAAATTAACGAGATTCAAGTTAAACAGATTGAAGAAGTTTCACTGCCGGGGCCTGGCTCGTGTGGTGGTATGTATACGGCCAATTCTATGGCTTCAGCCATTGAAGCCTTAGGCATGAGTTTGCCGGGTTCATCGGCGCAAGAAGCAGTTTCAGCAGATAAAATTGAAGATTGCCAACGCGCAGGCGAAGCAGTTATGAATTTGCTGCGTTTAGATATTAAACCACGTGACATTATGACCAAGGCTGCTTTTGAAAACTCGATTAAAGTGCTGATAGCTTTAGGGGGTTCAACCAATGGCGTACTGCACCTGATTGCCATGGCGCATACAGCAGGAGTTGAACTGTCTTTGGATGATTTTGTACGGATTGGTAAAGACATTCCCGTGGTCGCAGATGTGCGTCCATCCGGTAAATATTTAATGTCGGAACTCATCGCGATTGGCGGGATTCAGCCATTGATGAAACGTATGCTGGATGCCGGTATGCTCGATGGTTCTTGTTTGACGGTAACCGGTAAAACTTTGGCGGAAAACTTAGCAGATGTGCAGGATTATCCTGAAGGTCAGCAGATTATCTTGCCGTTTGATGCACCGATTAAAAAAGATTCGCATCTGGTGGTGCTCAAAGGCAACTTGTCACCGACTGGCGCTGTGGCAAAAATTACTGGTAAAGAAGGGCTGCATTTTGCAGGGCCTGCGCGGGTATTTGAGGGTGAGCAGGGTGCCATGCGCGGTATTTTAGATGGCGAAGTACAAGAAGGTGAAGTGGTGGTGATCCGCGGTGTTGGGCCGAAAGGCGGGCCGGGTATGCCGGAAATGCTAAAGCCGACCTCTGCTATTATTGGCAAGGGTTTAGGGGCCTCGGTTGCCCTAATTACCGATGGCCGCTTCTCTGGCGGCAGTCATGGATTTGTTATTGGGCATGTGACACCGGAAGCTTATGAAGGCGGCCCGATTGGTTTAGTGCAAAATGGTGACCAAATTTCAATTAATGCCGAAACCCGCGAAATGACGTGGCAGGTGTCTGAAGAAGAAATTTCCAAACGCCGTGCAGCTTGGGTCAAACCGAAACCAAACTATACTTATGGTGCTTTAGCTAAATTTGCAAAACTCACGACGGGCGCAGAAAAAGGTGCGGTCACTGATCTAAATCTGGACGTCTAATCCATTGTTAAACGTTGAACATTTTGCCTTGAGTTGATATAAGTTTTGCACAAGACTTATATCTGCGGCAAAACATCTTCATAATAAGATGTAAACACCCTAAATGTGCTGACAGGGCTTAGCACGACCACATTGTTGAGGCAAAAAACGCATGTCACTGTTACGCCGTTGGTTCGATCCAATCCGATCGAGTTGGTTCTATCAGAAACCGACCCGACAAGCGGTGTTACCCACGGACCAAGGCTTAAGTGTTTATCTTCGACTGGATGATGTCTATAGCTATTTGGCGGCGCAGCAGTTACCACAGCTCGAAGAAATTCTCAGTGATGAGATTAAACCGCTGAAAGTGATTATTTCCAGCCAAGCAGCAGAGCCCCCCAACCAAATGTCAGCGGTTGAATGGCAGCAGTATTGCCTGAATGATGCCAAGATCTTATCGCGTCAGCATCGATTTAGTTTTCATGACACCCCAGAACAGCCACCACAAGAAGCACTAAAACAGGCTGAAACCATTCTAAAAAACACGCCACTGCGCGGCCAAGATTTTCTCTATTTACTTGAAGATGTGTTTCATATGTTGTGGCAAAAGCAGTACGGCAAACTGCGTACACTATACGCCATGGCGAGCCGTCATCATCAAGCCCAAAATTTCCCTGAACGTATTTTTAATGATGAGCCAATTTTGTCGGGTTACTTCGAATTTGGTGAACGTAAATATCATTCAGTAGATGATTTACTGCGTTTAACGCGCCGGTTAAAACAACAAAAACTGCTGACCGATAACCCAATTTTTATGATTAATCATATTGAATGGCGTGAGCATTTAATTAGTGATGCCGAAGAGTTGAATGAAATTCAGGGGCTAGATCCTGAGTTAGACCTGTATATTGCCATGGAAGATCCGATTTCATGGCTACTGCTTGCGTATATTCGTGAAGAACTGGCAGCCTATTACAATATTCATTTAAATGTGTATCCATTGTCATATCATGGTCGTGATTTGTTTGACTGGAGCCTTGCAACGCGTTTATCTAAAAGGACTGAAGTTAAATTCACACCATTTTGCCGTCCGACAGAGGCAGCGACGTTGCAAATGACCCAGCTATATTACAGTGCGCCGGAAGAGCAGCGTGTCGATGTGATGCATCGTATTTTGCAGGCAGTGTGGACCAAAGGTCGTGATTTATCCTTTAAGCCGCATTTTCAAGCGTTACGGCAGGAACTCGATATTGCTGAATTAAGCAATGAAGATATTGGTATCAAATTACAAGAAAACGATATGCACTGTGAGATGAAATCTCAGCCAGATTTTCCTGTGCTCGAACTGCGCATTGCAGGGCAAAGCTATGTATTTAATAGCTTATACCGCGTATGGATGATTGAAAGTATTTTCAGTAATGTGTTAGAAGAGAAGTATAAAAGTGAAAACACCGCTGAAAGTGAAGCCAGAGAAGATGAAGAAAGAAAAAGTTGAGTCATTAGAGCAAGCCCGTGCACAGATTGATGTGATTGATCAGGGGATTATTGAGCTCATTGCAGCACGTCAGTTTTATGTCGATCAAGCGGTGCGTTTTAAGCGTTCAGTTCAAGATGTTCAATCACCAGAACGTGTCGAAGCGGTGATAAGTAAAATGCGTCTACAAGCCATAGAGCACGGTGTAAATGCAGATATTGTGGAACGTTTATACCGCGATATGATTCAGCATTTTATTCAACGTGAGTTGAAAGAGATTCGACCTTAATTTTTTAGTTTTTGAGATTAGATCAAATTTATTAATGTTCTTTTTTAATATCACCAATTGAAAAATAATGATTTGATTTACATTTTGAAATTTTATTAATTTTTTTATTTGTTATTCTTTATCAAATGGAGCGTAAAACTCTGTCCTTCAGGTCAGAGATATAAGCGACACGACATGAAGTGTCGTTTGATTTAACTAAGGACTATTTTCCTTGAGTTTTGATTGTTAATATAAGTACATGAAA
>NZ_VOYM01000011.1:0-61697 GCF_013420285.1 Acinetobacter sp. YH01019 | reverse complement strand
GCGTGGTTTTAGAAGAAGTTGTAATTTCTCCAAAAAGCTTGAAAACCATTTTAAAGCCTTCGACTTAACCTTCTTTTACATCAATAATGGCTTCATTTAATGTCAGCATACTTTTTAAAACACCACCAATTTTCCATTCTATTGGGTAACTCAAGTTCATGCACAATACGTATTGAATGTTGATCATGCACTCAAAAAATATGGTTTAGACAACTCTCGTCGTCGCATTTTACTCGCACTTAAATCTAAACCACATGCAAGCGTTTCTGACCTTTCAGAAATGGTCGTATCTAAAATGTCGACAACAACTAAAATTGTTTATCGACTCAAAGATGAAGGTTTAGTTGATACTTATTCATGTGAAGATGATGCACGAATTACCCGTGTCATTTTGACTGAAAAAGGCTCAGAAATGACACAAAAAATTAATGATTTAACTAATGTCGTTCTTGAGCAATCATTTGAAGGTTTAACGCCATTACAAATTGAAAAAACTATGGAAAGTTTGAAACACATCTTCAAAAACTTAGCACGCTAAACATTCTGCATCACCGAAGTATCAATCGAAAAAGTTCAGTTGGGGACTGATTTTTTCGATTTTTATTTTGGGTACATGCGTACATTCAAATTCTTCAACTGGGAATCCGTGTATAAAACTGCTTATGTCAGAGCTTCTCCATGTGAGCCATTCTTGTAATCGGTCATGAGGAATAATAATAACTGAGCGTTTAACATCACCAGGCTCATGAAAGTCCTTCATCATTTCATGATCAATCGCATCCATGGTAATCATGCTACTAGATCGTATAATTTCATCCCCTTGTTTGCAGATTTCATAAAGTGCTGCAATATAAAAAGCTTGCCCATCTTTACGTCGAACACCCCATCGCTGAGGCTTATTTTCTATATATTTGGATTCATAAAATTCAGAAACGGGTATAACACCAAACTTACATTTAGAAATTGAATTTAAAAATGTTGGCTTTTGAAATAAGGTTTCATTGCGTGCATTATAGGTTTTTAATGCAATAGATTTGTCTTCTGCCCATTTCGGTACCATACCAAAACCAACTTTCCGCCACTCAAGTCCCTGAACAGATGCAAACAAAAGCGGCAGTTCATAATTTGGATACACCTCATTGGGATAATCAAAAGTGATCTCAGGTAAATTTAGTGACTTTAACTGAGCTAAAGTAATGGGTTTGAAATTGGCGCACATAATATACCAATGCGGTTCTCACAAATGAATACTCAGTCTTTCATAAATAAGTAAAGATTGAAATTTAAAAGCGCACCAATTGGTACGCTTTTATTAAAATGTTTAGTTTAGACTGGAAAAGTTTGCCAATGAGTGCGGGTAAATTCTTCAAAGATCCATTCCCCATTAAAACGCCCTAGTCCTGAATTTCGTTCACCACCAAACGGTGCATTGGCATGGTCTGCAACACTAATGCCATTAATGTGGGTCATTCCAATATCAAGTTTGGATGCAAACTCCCCACCACGTTCTAAATTCGAAGTACAGACTGCACTCGACAAACCAAAACGGGTTGAATTGGCAATTTCAAGTGCATGTTCCTCATTTTGAACTTTGATAATAGGCAATACTGGGCCAAAGCTTTCTTCCAGGGCAATATCTGCATGTGGATCCACTTCAGTAAAGATATGTGGTGCAACTACTTGCCCTTCTATACCACCTGCATAAGCTAAAATTGCATTGTGCTGAATGGCATTTTGAATAATGGTTTTGAGTTTATCCACTTGGCTAGCATTAATGATTGGACCGATTAAGGTATCCGCCTGATTAGGATCACCGACGACAATTGTTTTTACTCGCTGAATAAGCTTATCCACATAAGCATCATGTATAGATTCATCCACAATGACGCGGTTCGTACTCATACAGATTTGACCTTGATGCAAAAACCGCCCCATTACAGTCAATTCAACAGCTAAATCTAAATCTGCATCATCCAAAATTACCAATGGCGCATTACCACCCAACTCAAGTGCAAGCCGCTTAATTCGTGAACTTGCCAAAGCTTTCACGCCAACTTGCTTACCGACTTCTGTAGAGCCAGTAAAAGAAATCATTTTCGGTACAGAATGTTCTACAAAATAATCCCCAATTTCACTGCCGCTGCCTGCAACCACATTCAATACGCCATGCGGCAAACCTGCTTCTTCAAATAATTTGCCGAGTAATGTACCACCTGTGACTGGCGTATCACTGGCTGGTTTAAGCACAACAGAGTTTCCACAAGCAATCGCTGTCACCACAGAACGCATCGATAAATGAAATGGAAAGTTCCATGGGCTAATCACAGCTATGACACCCAATGGCTTGCGCAGTACAAAACTCTTTCGGCTCGGATCTTTACTCTCCAGTTGCGTGGTTTGCATTTTTTCAGGAAAACTCAGAGATTCTTTGATAATGCCAAGTGCTGCATCAACTTCAATATTGGCTTTTAAACGTGTACTACCGGATTCATCAATCAACCATTGAATAATTTCTTCGCGGCGCTGCTGAATTATTTCGCTCAACAGAGTAATGACTTGCTTACGAACTTGAATTGCTTTGATTCGTTCATCTTTAAAAGCGTATTCTGCAGCACTATAAGCACTATCTACATCAACACTACTAGCAGCTTGTAAGTCAAAAATGAGCGTTTGATTATATGGATTTAGATTTTGGATATTACGTGTTGATGTACCGGCTCGCCATTGCCCGCCTATATATTGTAGGTCTAAAGCAGTGTATGCTGACATGATTTCAGTCCTATTTTTATCATTCGTTCCAATGTAAAGGCTTCAGCTGTGAAAAGCTATGATAAAAACAGGATGAAACTTTATTATTAATTTCTTTTACAACCCTATAAGTTAAACAGGCTTATTAATCTGCTGCATCGCTTTATAGATTCGCCAATATATATAACAGCTTATGATAACTTCAATACTCAAGTCTTTAATTGTGGTGATTTGCTCAAGCAGTGCCTCATCCATATTCACAGTCAACATGGGTAACAGCGCTTCGATGACAAAAACAATCACGATAAAAAGAACTAAAGTCTGAATAGTCACGGGCAAATACAATGCGATAAAGCGTTTTAAAAAATCTCGGCCATGCTTCCCACCATTGACTTTAAAGATGGCATTCACCCAGCTAACCAAAAGCCCTATTTGCAGAATAAATGAAGCCCAAGCTTCAGTTAGTTTAGATTCTGGGGTTAAGGTCAGCGCTAAGTAGCTAAAGAAAATCAATATTGAGCTGGCAATATAGTAGTTTTTATAATGGGTTTCTGAAACTTTATTCAGTCGTATATCCTCCACCAACCGATTTACATTCCATAAATACATGGCGTTTCCTTTTCATTTTTTATGTCGACATTCTAACTTTCTCAAGCAATAAAAAAAGCCTCCGAAGAGGCTTTTTTTGGATTTACAGATTAGTCACCTGTATAACCTTTTAATTTTAAACGGTAAGCATGAAGAAGCGGCTCTGTATAACCAGAAGGCTGCTCGCCACCTTTGAATACTAAGTCATAAGCTGCTTTGTATGCATAACCATCAAAGCCTGGGGCCATTGGTGTGTAAAGTGGATCGTTGGCATTTTGCTCATCCACAACTTTCGCCATGCGCTTAAATACTTCTTCAACTTGTTCAGCAGTTACGATACCGTGACGTAACCAGTTCGCAACGTGTTGAGAAGAAATACGTAAAGTTGCACGGTCTTCCATCAAACCCACGTTGTTGATGTCTAGAACTTTTGAACAACCTACACCCAAATCAACCCAACGAACGACATAACCTAAGATGCCTTGAAGGTTATTTTCGAGTTCTTTAGTTTTCTCTTCTTCAGACCAGTTTGTATCTGTCGCTAAAGGCGGCGTTAACAAGTCATCTAAAGATAGCGGCTGAGTATTCAACAACTCTTTTTGACGCTCAGAAACATTGCACTGATGGTAGTGAATCGCGTGAATTACAGCGCCAGATGGAGACGGAACCCATGCACAGCTTGCGCCAGCTTCTGGATGCTCAATCTTCGTTTTGTACATATCAAGCAACATATCTGGTTTTGGCCACATGCCTTTACCGATTTGCGCTTTACCACGTAAGCCTGCTTGTAGACCGATCATCACGTTACGGTTTTCGTAAGCTGGGAACCAGATTTGAGATTTCACTTCGCCTTTACGAACGAATGGACCTGCTTCCATGAAAGTATGGATTTCGTCACCTGTACGGTCCATGAAACCTGTATTAATAAAGATCGTGCGATCTTTCGCTTGTGCGATACAGTTTTTCAAGTTCACAGAAGTACGACGTTCTTCGTCCATGATACCGATTTTCAAAGTCTTCGCAGGTAGACCAAGCGCTTGTTCAGCACGCTCAAATAATTCAACTGCAAATGCAACTTCTTCTGGACCGTGCATTTTTGGTTTAACGATGTACATAGAACCTTTACGAGAGTTCTTGTTTTCGTTTTCGCCCTTGATGTCTGCAAACGTCAATAACGGTGTGATCAATGCATCCATGATGCCTTCGTAGATTTCAGCACCATCTACAAGGATCGCAGGGTTTGTCATCAAATGACCCACGTTACGAAGAAGCATCAATGAACGACCGTGAAGCGTAGTTTCACCACCGATCAAGTTTTTGTGCGTACGGTCTTTGTTCAATGTACGAGTAACAGTTTTACCATTTTTCTCAATAGACTCAGAAAGTGTACCTTTCATTAAGCCTAACCAGTTACGGTAGCCTTCAACTTTCTCTTCAGCATCAACTGCAGCAATTGAGTCTTCCAAATCTTGAATTGTGGTTACCGCAGCTTCAAGAACTAAGTCTTTAACGCCAGCAGCATCTGTTGAACCAATTGGACTCGTCGCATCAACTTCAATGATTACATGTAAACCATTGTTTAAAAGTACGATTTCAGTTGGTGCAGCTTCGTCACCATTAAAACCAACAAACTGAGCTTCTTTCGCTAAAGTTGCAGTTGAGCCATCTTTTAGGCTTACAACTAACTTTTTGCCCTCTACCGCATATTTAGTTGCATCTGCATGCGAACCATTAGCTAGCGGGAAAGTTTCATTTAAGAAGTTTTTAGCAAATTCGATAACTTTTGCGCCACGAGCTGGGTTATAGCCCTTACCTTTTTCCGCGCCGCCTTCTTCAGAGATCACGTCAAAACCGTAAAGCGCATCGTAGAGTGAACCCCAACGTGCATTCGCAGCGTTTAAGCAGTAACGTGCATTACGCACAGGTACTACCAATTGCGCACCAGCCAATAATGCGATTTCTTCGTCTACATTTTCTGTGCTGATTTGAAAATCTTCTACTTCTGGTAATAAGTAGCCAATTTCAGTAAGGAAAGCTTTGTAAGCTTCGAGTTCAAATTTGTTGTTGCGGTGCCATTCATCAATTTTAGCTTGAATGTCGTCACGCTTAGCCAATAGTGCTTTGTTCTTTGGGCTAAGATCGACAACGACTTGTTCAAAGTTTTTCCAGTAAGTTTCACTATCTAAACCTGAACCCGGTAGTGCTTCATTTTCGATGAAATCGTAAAGTTCTTTAGCAATCGCTAACTTGCCTTTTTGAATACGTGCAGTCATTGTCTTTCCTGATATTGCTATTTTTTATAACAAGAGATTCTAGTATACCCATTTATACTTTGCTGAATAGTACTATCACATTCCTAAATAATGATCATTTTCTATGTAATGAAATACCCTCATCATTCAACATAATAAAGATCAGAAATACGACGTCATCATCAGCCTGAATACCTTTTTACAGTGTATAAAGTTTTTGAAATGTCGAAATTAGACTTAAGTGCAGAATTTTGTTCTAAAACTGAACAAATAGACCCAAGCATCTAACAAACTCACTCGATTAAGCCATGAAATACGCTGAATGTCGATGCTGCAACTTCAACCAATCAGTTTAAATTTAACGCTTTTATCGTTGAATTATTAAACAGCCCGACTTCTTATTAAATGATGCTTTTATCTTGCGAAATCGCTTTTAAAGTCGATTGTTCGTTCTACATTTTTTCTTATCTATACAAGTAATCTAAAACTAAAAATCAAAAAAAAGAACGCCATCAAGACGTTCTTTTTTCATTACAACAAAAACTCTTAATTTTCTACGGTAGATTCTGGTGCATTGATTTGACGATGCGATGTTTGAAGATAATCATCAGACTGCATTTCAAGCAAACGTGAGCGGGTACGCTCAATTTCAAATGCCAACTTCTCACCTTGATAAATATCAATAATACTATCTTCAGATGTAAGGAGTAATTTTACGCCACGATCATAGAATTCATCGACCAAATAAATAAAACGACGTGTACCTTCAGAAAGGTAATCTGTTAAATGCGGAACATTACTCACCAAAACCGTATTATAAATATTGGCAATTTCAATAAAGTCTGCAGGACTACGTGGCTTCAAGCATAGCTCAGAATATTCACACCAAAGCACATCCTCAGTATGGCCAATCGTTTCCACAATTCGATTATTAATTAAAATTGCTTCTTGTGACTGCACCTGTGTTTGCGTCAATGCTGTAAAGCGCTGTGCCATCCACAACTTATGTTCGTGGGTTAAGGGTGATTTAAACAACTGTGCTTGCTTCAATACACGTAAACGGTAATCCACACCTGCATCGACATTTAAAATCACGCAGTTCTTTTTCACCATTTCAATGGTCGGAATAAAACGGTCACGATGAATACCATTTTTATATAAACCATCTGGTGCAATGTTTGAAGTTGCTACAAGTGTGATTCCACGTGTAAATAATTTCTGGAACAAGTCACTTAAAATCATTGCATCAGTAACGTTCGATACAAAGAACTCATCGAAACAAATCACCACAGCTTCTTTGTAAATTTGATCTGCAACAAGCTCTAATGGATTACGTTGTCCTGATAGCTTATTTAACTCGCGATGCACATATTGCATGAAGTGATGGAAATGCATACGGGTTTTACGGCGAAATGGTACAGATTCATAGAACTGATCCATTAACCATGTTTTACCACGACCTACACCACCCCACATGTACACACCCTTCGGTGCAGTTTGACGGCGGAAGCGACGGAATGCTTTTTTCGACGCTTTAAAACGCTGTATTAATTCCTGCCAAACACGATCCAGCTCATGCACTGCTTGCGCCTGCTCTTGATCTGGTAAAAATTGACCAGATGCTAAAGCTTGAGCATAACGCTCAGCCGGTGAAATCGGTGTGAAAGAGGTGTTTTGTGTAGACTGAAATTCGGACATATCATTGAATACTTTTTTGGGCTACATAAATTATAGCGGAGATTGAATTTGAAGATATAACACTTTGGCATTAATCAACTTAGGCTATTTGTTATATTGACGCGGACTATGACCAAACCAGCGTTTAAATGCGTGATTGAACGCCGCCGGCTCAGAATAACCGAGCAATTCTGCAATCATTTCAATTGAATACTCATTATATTCAATCAGGCGTAAAGCCTTATCTTTAATAATATCTTCACGAATTTGCTTATAACTGGTATTTAACTGCTGCAATTGATGACGTAAAGTTCGTTCCGGCAAATTTAGTGCCTGTGCAGTTGCCGCCATACTCGGCATAGCTCCACTTTGCAATTCTAAATAATCCTGAACACGTTGAATTAGTGATGGTGCATTTTCATCAGCAGACAAACGCTCTAGCTCAGTAATACATTTCGACTCATACAAACGAAAGGTAATAATATCCGCCGATGGAATACGGATATCTAATACATTTTCATCAAACCAAAAGGCAGCACATGGTGCTCCAAAACGAACTTGGGTTCCATAATAGTCTGTGTACATTTGCAGCTTTTCAGCTTGTTCAGGTTGAGCAAATGGCAAATCTATTTCAACTTGAGGCGTCGAAAGCCCCATCATCTTATATAAGTCACGAATGAACTTATACGTCCCAGAAATTTCAGACTGCGCAAGTAAAGCACCCAAAGGTGAATACACATCTTGCGGCTGATAGCATAGTGCAACTTTATGGTTACTCATTTGCAAACTCAACCGTCCAGTTAAGTGCGTCAGTTGTTGAAAACGAATACCTTGATTAAGTGCTTGGCGTAATGTGTCACTGGTGACCAAAAGCATCAGCAATGGACCATATCCAGCGAGTGCATAATGCTGCCCTATATAAAGTCCTTGCTCAGGTTCTACATCTTTACCTATAACTTTAAGGACATCCCATTCCAAACTCGGATGTATAACAGATGTGGGATCAAGTGCATCAACACGCAGCCCAATGCTTTGCAAACGCTGATCTACATCTACGCCTGCTTTACGCATACCTTGCACTAAATACATCAGGCTGAGAATAGATCGCTTCATAGACTCTAGAAAATATAAATTTCTTCTTTTTTACTACAAAATGATGACTTTGAAAATTGCCGTTTTGATCAATATTCCTGTCATCACTATCATATGCTTTGAATAGCTAGGTCATATATGCTAGTTAAAAAATAAGCATGGATTTCTCAGCATGATGCCAGAAGCAACAACAAAAACATCTCAAAACAAGACCACACCAAACACACTTCGCACTCAAGTTGCCATTATTGGCGGCGGTTTTGGTGGAATAGCGATGGCGATACGCTTACTCCAACAAGGCAATCAAGACTTTCTAATTTTAGAAAAAGCCAATGAGTTCGGCGGAACGTGGCGTGAAAACCGTTATCCAGGCGCTGCATGTGATGTGCAGTCACATATGTACTCTCTTTCATTTGCACCTAAAACAGATTGGTCTAAACGCTATGCTGAAGCCCCAGAAATATTTAGCTATATCCAAAGCGTAACTCAAGAATATAACCTCAAACAATTCTGCCGCTTTAATTGCGAAGTTTTATCTGCCAAGTATGATGAGCAAAACTGTGAATGGAAACTTGATTTAAAAGATCAATCTACACTGATTGCTCAATATGTCATTTTTGCTTCAGGCCCACTGCATGTACCGCAAATTCCACATATTCAGGGTATTGATAAATTTAAAGGCAAGGTTTTTCACTCCTCACAATGGGAACATGACTACTCACTTGAAGGTAAAACAGTTGCTTCGATTGGCACTGGTGGCAGTGCAATTCAGTACATTCCTGAAATTGCCCCTCAAACTAAGCAACTTTACGTTTTTCAACGGACTGCTGCTTGGGTCATTCCACGTGATGAACGTAGTTATCATGGTTTAGAAAAATCATTATTTAAAAAATATAATTGGTTTCGAAAAATTCACCGTGCTCGCCTGTATTGGACCAACGAATCACGTGTCGTTCCAATTGTTAAGCCTATGACCATGAAATACGCACAAAAACTTGCTGAGTTATATATTAAATATCAAGTAAAAGATCCTTCTTTGGCGCAAAAGTTGATACCCAACTACATTATGGGCTGTAAGCGTATTCTTATCTCTAATAAATATTTTCCAACCTTTAACCGTAAAAATGTGGAATTGGTAACAGATGCCATTCAAGAGATCACTGAAAATAGCATTATTACCAAAGATGGAAAATCCCGTGAAATTGACTGCTTAATCTACGGGACTGGTTTTATTACTGACCCACGTATTTATCTCAAGTCCTTTGAATGTATTGGTGAAGAAGGTAAAGAACTGAAGCAGCAGTGGCAAGATGGCGCAGAGAGTTATTACGGCATTAGTACTAAAGGCTTTCCAAATTTGTTTCAACTATTAGGGCCAAATACTGTACTTGCACATAACTCTGTGGTCTTTATGATCGAAGCGCAAGTCGAGTATATTTTACAAATGATGAAACTGGTTTCAAAGAGTAAATCCAATGCCATTGTGGTTAAAGATGAAACTCAAAACCAATACAATGATTATGTGCAACACATGCTTGAAGGTACAGTTTGGCAGTCAGGTTGCGTCAGTTGGTATCAACAAAATGGTGGTAAAAACTTTGCATTATGGCCAACGTATACATGGAAATACTGGCTTGCTACACGCAAAGTTAACCCGGCAGACTTCAGACTTTTAAGTAAAAGCAAAGCAAGTCATGCAGCTTAAGCAATAACAGTTCATAATAAGCAGATATTGATTATCTGCTTATTGATTTTATGCAATCTTTTTGGTTAATTTTTCAACTCTTAGCATGCCTAGGATTAGGTTTTCTTTTTGCTAAAAGACTTCCAAGCTGGTTAGAAAAACTAGCTTTCAAAATACTTCCCTATTTCACCTATGTTTTACTATTTGCGATTGCAATCGAATTTTCTGAAACAATTCATACCATTACTGCGCCTTGGCAAATCCTTTCATCAGCTATGCTCATTGCTCTAAGCACATCGGTTGGTGCTTTTATTTGTTGTTATATTTTATTTAAATCATTGGGCTATCAACCCAGTCATGGCAAAGTATCCATGCAATTGGTCACGAGCTCACTGATTAATATCAGCTACGCATTTATCGCCCTAGGTGCTGGCTATGCTTTCGCTGAAATCGTCGCATATTTCCATATTAACCCACACATCAGTACATGGAATTTACTTTTAGTTTTTATGTTCCTGATTGGACTTGACCTTGCTTATTCTCCACTCGACCGTTCTTGGTTAAATTGGAAAATTTTCCTCGTGCCTTTAGGTTGTATTGTTGGGTCATTAATTGGAGCATTTATTGCTGCATATTTTTTACCTAATATAAATTTAAAAGATTTAATTATGCTGTCTCAGGGTTATGGTTTCTATTCCATGACGGGTATTGTGGTTACAGAATTAAAGAATGCACATTTAGGCAGTATTGCACTGATGAATGATTTATTTAGAGAAATCTTTGCAATCGTATTTATGTATATTATTGGCTGGCGTTATCCACGATCAGCTATTTCATCTGCAGGTGCAACAGCAATGGACGTTACATTACCAATGGTGAAACAAGCCTGTGGTAATGATTTTATTCCACATGCAATGGTAAGTGGTTTTATCTTATCAGTACTCGCACCAATATTTGTGAGTATATTGGCAGCTATCTAACCCCTCACCTAAATCCTCTCCCAAAGGGAGAGGAGCTCCTCCTTCCCATGGCAGAGAGTTAGAGAGAGGGTAAATATTAAAGTGTCGCTAAAATATCTTTCATTGTCTGACGCATATTTTCCGACTTGGTAATCGGACGACCAATCACCAAATGGGTAGAACCATCAAGCATCGCTTGTTTCGGTGTCACAATACGTTTCTGATCATCTGCTGCTGAGCCTTCAGGACGAATACCAGGTGTAACCAAAGCAAAATCATTTCCCAATGTATCACGCAACATTTTTGCTTCTTGTGCTGAACATACTACGCCATCCAGACCACTTTCTTTTGTCAGTGTTGCAAGACGCTTCACATGCTCAAACGGCTCTATATCTAGACCCAAATCTTTTAAGTCTTCGCGACCCATTGACGTCAAAACAGTTACGGCAATTAACTGTGTATTATAACTACCCGCTTTTAAACGCTCTACACAAGTTTCCATCATTTTACGGCCGCCAGACGCGTGAACATTCACCATCCAAACGCCCATATCTGCCGCTGCACATACCGCTTGTGCTGTGGTATTCGGAATATCGTGGAATTTTAAATCCAAAAAGACTTCGAAACCTTTGTCATGTAATGCTTTAACAACAGATGGTCCTTCGTGAGTAAATAGCTCTTTACCAACTTTTACCCGACATAATGCAGGATCTAACTGCTCTGCAATTGTAAGTGCGTCATATTGGCTTTTAGCATCTAATGCAACAATGATACTCAAGAGATCTACCCTTCATTCTGACAAAATAAAAAGCATTATAAATACATTCCACGTGCGCAGATAGTCATAAAACTCAAGTTAATTGAATCGTTTAATTTAAACCAAGCTATGTAATTATTTTATATAGAATATGTGAGTTTGAGAAAATGAAATCCCATAAAAAAACACCCTAGTATTCACTAGAGTGTTCAAAATAATAAATTTAAGTGACTGTTAGAAAATTAACAGTACACCTAATCAGCAAATATTGCTTTATAACGGATTTGAAGGATGCTCATTCGCATCAATATCTAATACTGTCTTTTCATGACGAGTATGAGCTGCAGCTTCAGCAGCAGCCAGTTGAGCAGTTTGAATCTGCTCCTTACGTAGACGGTCAATATCTTTACGTAAACGCTTAATTTCCCAATTGTTCTGAAATACTCGGAACACTTGAACAGCAATTAAAAGACCTAAAACTATACCTAAAGCAAGTGTTAAGAGTAGTAAAAGCCCCAATCGCATTGCAGGTACTTGTGTAAACAACAAGTCTACTGAAAGCTCAGTTCCATTTTGTAGAACCATCGCCAATGAGTAACCAAAAAGTACGACTAATATAACGACCAATACATAACGCATAAATACCCCTAACTTTCTTTATAGTATTAGTTTGCTGATTCGTTTACCGCATCACGTAAAGCCTTACCTGGTTTAAAGTGAGGTACAGCTTTAGCAGCAACTTCTACAGACTTACCAGTCTTCGGGTTACGACCTACACGTGGTTCACGGTGGTGCAAGGCAAAACTACCAAAACCACGAATCTCGATTCGATTATCAGTTGATAATGCTTCAATCATCTGATCAATCATAATCTTAACAGCTTCTTCCACTAATGGTTCAGCTAGGTGTGGATTTTTAAGAGAAATACGCTCTATTAAGTCAGACTTATTAAGTGCTTCAGTAGTCATCTGCGACCTCTTTAATTATCAAGCTATTTAGGATCTATTCGCCGATAATAACCTGTTTAAATACAAAACGGTAGCGTAATAATCACTTACTACGCTACCGTTACAGTAATTGTGTAAAAAGTATTAATTAACTTACATTAACAATACAATTCAAACGCTTACTTAGTGGTTCATTTGAGCTTTGATCAAATCACCAATAGTCTTAGGACCATTGTCTGAAGTTGCTGTAGCTGTCTTGTTAAGGTTAGCTACTGCTTCTTTTTCTTCAGCTTCGTCTTTCGCTTTGATAGACAAGTTGATAGAACGTGATTTGCGGTCTACGTTGATGATTTTCGCTTCAACTTCTTGACCAACTTCAAGGAACTTAGTTGCATCTTCAACGCGATCGCGGTTGATTTCAGATGCTTTAAGAGTCGCTTCAACTTCGTCAGCCAACTTAACAGTAGCGCCTTTAGCGTCAACTGCAGTTACAGTACCCTTAACCAATGCACCACGTTCGTTGTTCGCAAGGAAATCATTGAACGGATCGTTGTTCATTTGTTTGATACCAAGGCTGATACGGTTGCCTTCAGCGTCAACTGAAAGGATAACCGCTTCAACTGTGTCACCTTTCTTGTAACGACGGATAGCTTCTTCGCCTTGTTCGTTCCAAGAGATGTCTGACAAGTGAACTAGGCCATCGATGCCGCCTGGTAAACCAATGAAGATACCAAAGTCAGTGATAGATTTGATCGTACCAGAAACTTTTTCGCCTTTGTCGTGGTCTTTAGCAAACTCTTCCCATGGGTTAGCACGAGTTTGTTTGATACCAAGAGAAATACGACGACGTTCTTCATCAACTTCAAGAACCATAACATCAACTTCGTCACCGATCTGAACTACTTTAGATGGGTGGATGTTTTTGTTAGTGTGATCCATTTCTGAAACGTGTACTAAACCTTCAACACCTTCAGCGATTTCTGCGAAACAGCCGTAGTCAGTTAAGTTAGTAACGCGTGCTTTAACGATAGAACCTTTAGGGTAACGGTTCATGATCGCTAACCATGGATCTTCGCCTAATTGTTTAAGACCTAAAGATACGCGGTTACGTTCACGGTCAAATTTAAGTACTTTAACAGTAACTTCTTGGCCAACTTCAACAACTTCTGAAGGGTGCTTGATGCGTTTCCAAGCCATATCAGTGATGTGAAGAAGACCATCAATACCGCCAAGGTCAACGAATGCGCCGTAGTCAGTAAGGTTTTTGATTGTACCAGTAACTGTTTGACCTTCTTCAAGCTGAGCAAGAAGAGCTTCACGGTCAGCTGAAGATTCAGCTTCCATAACAGCACGACGTGAAACAACAACGTTGTTACGTTTAGCATCAAGTTTGATTACTTTGAATTCTAACTCTTTGCCTTCTAAGTGAGTAGTATCACGAATAGGACGAGTATCAACTAAAGAACCAGGAAGGAACGCACGAACTGGACCGATGTCAACAGTGAAACCGCCTTTAACCTTACCAGAGATAACACCAGTAACGATTTCGCCGTCTTCAAAGATTTTTTCAAGTTTAGTCCAAGTTTCAGCGCGCTTAGCTTTTTCGCGAGAAAGAACTGTTTGACCCATACCGTTGTCAAGAGCTTCAACAACAACGTCTACAGTGTCGCCAACTTGAACTTCAAGTTCACGTTGTTCATTTAAGAATTCAGCGCGGTCAACAATACCTTCTGATTTAAGGCCAGTGTCAACTGTTACCCAGTCAGAATCGATGTTTACTACAACGCCTTGGATGACAGCACCCTTTTCAACGTTGAGGTTTAATTCGCTTTCTTCAAAGAGGGCTGCAAAAGATTCGGTCATGATATACCTGATAAAGTCAGCGGTCTTGGATCAGACAAGGCCGGTTTAATTAAGCGTCTACATAGTCCGTATAAGACTGATCAAGCTATGCTTCTGCTGAAAATTCTTTAGTTTGCTAATTGCTGATCGATGTAATTCGTCATCAGCGTGAATACTTCATCAATGGTTAAATTTGAACTATCAATGAAATAAGCATCAGGAGCAGGCTTGAGTGGAGCGACTGTGCGTTCCATATCTCGTTTATCGCGCGCTTCGATATTAGCTAAAATGTCGCTTATTTTAACATCCACACCCATAGCCTGCAACTGATTTACTCGACGCTCGGCACGAGACTGCGCAGAAGCGGTTAAATAAATCTTGGCTTGAGCATTTGGAAAAATAGTTGTAGCCATGTCGCGACCATCTGCAACCAATCCAGGTGATTGCGCAAATGCGTGCTGACGCTCTAACAGTGCTGTTCTAAGTGCTGGAATTGCAGCTACTTTTGATGCAAACTCACCAACACGTTCTGTACGAATAATTTTAGACACATCTTCGCCGTCCAAAAGAACGCTAATGCCACTTTCATTTGTGACAAATTTTATGTCTAAATTTGTTGCAATTTTTACGCATGATTCAAGTTGAGTGTCTAATGAATCAATCAAATCTTGCTTGTGCAATGACAATCCTAATAGACGATACAATGCACCTGAATCAAGCAAATGATACTGATAATGGGCAGCAATCTTTGCTGCTAAAGTACCCTTACCCGAACCACTTGGGCCATCAATTGTGATAATTTGAACTGTCATTGCGTTTCCACTTCGTTAAACGGTTTTTGCAAGTTTTGAAAAACCAATTTTAATCGCTGACTGTAGTTGTGCAAGGATTAATTGGCTAACAAATGGTGCTCGTGCCTGTAATTCAATCGTATAAGTGACCAAAGTACGGTTAGCATCAAGTCTTTCAAACTGAATAATACCCAAATGGTGTTTCACCAATGGGTTTTTAATAATTTTATATTCAATCCGTTGATTCGGTTCTAATAACGTAATTTGTTCTTGCAATGGTTTGATTGGACCAAAGCCCATACGGCGTACAGAACCCACTCCATCAGGACGCTCAGGGTCTGCTGAGTCTTTGACACGCACGACTTGTATCGGTGCAAATGCAACATTGTATGTTGCATGTTTAGATAGCAATTCGAAAACTTTCTCAATCGGTGCATTGAATTCTTTTTTTACTTGAATCGACTTCATGGTTGAACCTATGTTTATTTGACAATTTTAATTGTCATTCGATATTACCTGATTTTGCTGTAACTGTTCAGTGTTGTTTATTTTTTCCTGTAATTTTAATTCACGCTTTTGAGCCCGACGCATTTTAAAAAAAGTACTCAACTGTGCCGAGCATTGCTCTTGTAGACATCCTTGCTCGAAGGAAAAAATATGATTGTAATAACCTGCACTTAATAACTGACGCGCACTGACCAAAGAGCCTGCTTTAGGCTCAATTGCACCAAATACCACACGCTGAATACGTGAATGTACCAATGCCCCCACGCACATGGTGCAAGGCTCCAATGTCACATATATAGTCGCATCATCGGGTAATCGATAATTTTCTAAATTTTTACACGCTTCGCGAATCGCCACGATTTCCGCATGTGCAGTCGGATCTTGCATAGAAATAGGCGCATTAAAACCTGCACCTATCACCTTGTTTTGACTCACAATGACTGCACCAACTGGAATTTCTTGAAGTTCTGCAGCTTTTGCAGCCTGCTCATAGGCAAGCTGCATCCAATACTCGTCACTAAATTGTATTTGTTCAGACATGTATTAACTAATAACACCATAGTGTTTCAATAAAGCGTTCCAGCTTTCAATATTTGTCACAGGTGGCTCGTCTGACAAAATACCTTTAAGTGATAAGTCAGCACCTTTCTTCCACTCAGGAGAAAGGTCTTTATCAACCAAACGCGCACGAACACCTTCAATAAAGTCTGCGTGACGAATTTTCCAGTCTGAAATTTGAGTTTCAAGCTCAAATACTTCATTCCATGAATGTACTTGCTTGCCCCATTGCCACAATAGCCAAGTTAAAGCAGCTGTTGCAGGAGAACCCTTTTGCAAGTTTTCACTTGCTTGGCGCAACCAATCACTACGTGCATCACTCAGACCAATAATCGACTCATAATCATGCTCGAAGTTATGACCACGACACACACTTTGGATCACATCTAATGAATTTTGTAATGGCCCTGGCCCAACTGGACGATGCATACTATTAAGCGTGTCATCAATCGCGCGAAAATCACCTGCTGGATAATGACCCCAATCAATATTAACTACAGTTTCAAGCACATTATCACGCTGTGCATCACAAATATGTGTCGCCCAACCAATACCATAGGCACCTGCCGCCGTCATAATTGAACCTGTCAAACCAGTAAACAGGCCAATTGCACCACGATCAGCAAGGAAACGTGTAGCACCTACGTCAGGATATAAGCCAATATTAATTTCAGGCATAGCCAAACGCGAATAAGGCGTTACTAAACGAAAAGGTGCGGCCATAAACAAGCCGAGACCACCGCCCATCACATAACCCTCACCCCAAACCAATACAGGTTTAGCATAGTTATGCAATAGAAGGTCAAGCGCATATTCTTGTTCAAAAAATTGATTCGCCGTTTCAACTTCATCATTTACGACCAACTGACGAAGCTTACGAACATCACCACCCGCACAAAACGCTTTAGGCGTTGTGGAATCCAACCAAACCGCTTTTACAGATGCGTCATGTTCAAAGTCCTGAAATACTTCGAGTAGCGCGCTACAGATAGATTCATCTAAAGCATGAAGCGATTTTGGACGGTTCAAGCGCACAATGCGCCAACCGTTTTTCGCTTCTTCTACAATCAGATCTGGGTGATAATTTTTTGAAACGGGAGAATATGTCATGCGTCCAGCTGCCAGTCGATCGGCTCAATGCCATTTTGTTTAAGATAATTATTAGATTTTGAGAACACTTTACAACCGAAGAAACCACCACGGTTTGCAGCCAATGGAGATGGATGAGCTGCCTTTAGAACCAAGTGTTTATTTTGGTCGATACGTTGTCCCTTACGTTGTGCATATGCGCCCCAAAGTATAAAGACGAGATGTTCACGTTGTTCATTTAAAACATCAATAACATGGTCTGTAAAATCTTCCCATCCACGTTTTTGATGTGAAGTCGGTTGCCCAGCTTCAACAGTTAATACGCTGTTAAGTAAAAGTACACCTTGCTCTGCCCAGCGTGTTAAATCTCCATGCTTAGACACAGGAACCCCTAGGTCTGTATTTAATTCATGGAAAATATTACGCAAAGAAGGAGGCAAAGCAAGCCCCTTCTGTACTGAAAAACTTAAACCATGTGCCTGATTTGGACCATGATAAGGATCTTGCCCTAAAATCACCACTTTTACATTATCTAATGGTGTTGTATTCAGCGCATTAAAAATCAAAGCATTAGGTGGATAAATCACTTTATCCTGTTTCATTTCTTGTAGCAGAAAGTCTTTTAACTCATCCATGCGTGGGCTAAGTAAAAAATCACTCAAACCTAATTTCCAGCCGGCATCAAGCTGAACTTTTGCGAGTTTTGCTTGCTGCTGTTCTGTTAAAGACATCACTGTTACCTAATCCTAATTACAATTTTAAATATAAATTAAAGCTTCACTTGCAAATCCACAGTTGGATTTAGGAAAGTTTGACCTTGCTTTAATTTTTCATACATTTGGGTATCATTCCATTCCGCTTGCACTTGTTCTGAAAAGACAATTTGTTCAAGCGATAACAGTCCCATTTGACTATTTTCAATATCTTCTAAAAAGCTTTGCGCGTAGCCGGTGTCAGTTTCATGCACAATAACAGAATAAACTTCAACATCCCCTTCACCATTTTGGGTTTCAGTCGATTTTAAAACCTGCTGCGCCAAATAGAAGAAAATACGAGAAAACTGTTCTGCCGAAGGTGAAACTGGTAAAGCCACCCAACGTGCACTAAATTGTTTACAAGCTTTAATATATTCAGCGTCGTCATGCTGCCAAAAACAAATGGCATGATCAAAACTATCGAATAAGTCTTTAATCACACCTTTAAGCAGTCCAAAATCATACACCATTTGACCATGATCTAATCTTGATGCTTTCAGCAACAGTTCAACTTTATAGCTATGCCCATGAATTGAGCGCTTGCAACGGTCTGACGTGCAATTACGCACAATATGCGCATTTTCAAACTTAAATAACTTACGAATTAACATATGCCGTAATGCAATCAAATAATCTGTGGGTTCTCATCGATTATAAAGCAAAAGTAAAACAATGAGCATTAATTTTGCTGTTCAGCTAGATTGGCAAAACTTATCATGATTTTTTTGATTGCTCCTCGTTTTAAATACATCTAGTCTTCTAAAGATTTTATTCAGAGTCTTGATTAAAATGGCGCCATATTGCGATAAGCCACATAAACCTGCTTTTCTTGACGCACCAAGTCACTGGTAAATTGCTTCTTACGATCGCTAAGCATCACTTCAATTTGTGCTTTGAAATAATTTGATTTCACCCCAAGCTGGCTACTCACCAAATCACGATTTTCCTGACTCACTTGTGAAAACGGTTCTATAGCCCACAAATCCGTAACATTTGAAAAGTGTTCAAGTTTAGCCGAGCGTTGTTGCAAAACTTGCTCAATCGTCACTGCATCCAAACGCTCATCAATAGTCGACAATAAGAAAGCCGAAGCCGTATTAATATTCACCGTACTTTCATGTGTAGGTAAAGCACTGACATATTTTTCAATTAATCTGTATTTTCCATTTTCGAAGCCGCGTATTGATTTGAGCTCGGCTATATTGTGAAATTTAGTATTGGGTGGCAAAGGCGAATCATTCAAACTACGGTAATAAGATAGTTCCGCGCCCATTGGCCCAGCATTTTCATCATTCTCATCTTGCCAATCAATGACCGCCTGGCTGATTTCAGCAGGCAAACCTACACGCTGTAATATCTTTTCAAACCACAGCTTTGCCTTTTCATTTACAGCATCGTCAGCGGTTACCAAGCTATTTAGATTAAATTTTCCTGAGTCATCATGCAGCATGCCAGAAACAGTCCCATCTTCAACAGGAAATGCGGGCATCGGTTTCGCCCAATTTTCCTGTAAATGATCCACATCCCCAGCATTTTCTGCATCATTCACCAGCATTTCAGAAAAGAATGCTTCTGCACTTTTCGCATAAAGTAGAGACTGATTTTGACGCATTAAATACGCAGTATTTTCCGCCGTACTTGCTTGTTGTTGGGCAATACCTGCCGCCACAATCGTTGCTAAAGCAACCATGACCAATATGGTGAGTAAAGCGATCCCCTGCTGATGTTTCATTATTTCAGTCCAGCATCGTTATTCTTATTGTTTATTTTAACGACCATCTTTTTTATCCTGTAAATAATCTGTATTTAACAAACTAAATAGCCATTCATACTCCGTGCCACTAACTGCCAAATTTATTTTTATGCCGCGTGGCAACATTGCAAAAGAATCTTTATTGTTTGTATCCGCAGCACGATCAGGCCAACTGTCCGATTCACTGGGATTTAACACGACAATTTTAAACTGCTCAACATTATCTAGTAGCACACTAGAATCAGGTTGATCATTCCCTGTTTGATTTAAATTTCTAAATTTTAGTCGATAGAGTTTTTTTTCATCTGCACGATACTGATATTCTATTCGTTCGTCTGGTGCAAGTCCCTGATTAAGTGGATCAGTTACACCGGTTTTACTAAAATTAAATCGACCATTTTGTAATACTAGCGCTGGCTGTATTTCACCATTAATATTGGCTGTCAAGGGAACCGCTTGCACGGTATCTCTTAATATCTGCTGATACGCCTCTTGCAACTGACTCAATTTGGCCTCGTGCTCAGCATTTCGCTCTTTCACTTTCACTACATAATCAAATACTTTCCATCCCAAGGCAGATAGTACTGCGAAAATAGCGATCGCAACTAACAATTCAACTAATGTGAATCCATATGACCTTTTCATGATTCAGCCACACGATAATTAAAGAAAACCAAACTGGTAATTCCAGCCGCCACATCGCCAGTGTCAGCATTCAATAAACTGACTTGCACATCAACGCGTTGAACATTTGGACTAATCGTCGCTTGAGCTTTTTTATCAATCTGCCAGCGTTCGCCTTGCTGCGTAACTTGCTTGGATGCTGTCCCACTCATCCATTCACGATTTATTTCCATGTAGGCAATTTCATTTAAAGCAACAAATTGTGCTTTAGAACGTAAAACTGCATTTGCAGTAGCTTGAGTATACTGCATTGCAACATTGGACAACGCCATGGCTGCGGTTGCAAATATTGCAAGCGCAACCATCACTTCTAGCAAGGTAAATCCTTTAGCCCGCATTTATTTTACCTAAATGGTCTATTTCTATTTCTTCACCAATGGGACGTTCTTCGAAATAGAATTGAATGCGTACAGGTTTGACTTCTCCATTACCCAACCATATTAACTGAGGTGCATCATGATTTAGTAAGTCTGAATTATTGGCCTTTTCATATTGCCGATCTAATGACTGAATTGAAAATGAAACATGTTCTGGTAATTTTTTTGCCTCAAAATCTTTATAAGTTTGCCATTTATTATTTTGGTTCAATAGGCCATTTTGCTGTCTTTGTGCTTCTGGAATATATTCTTGTACCGCATAAATTGCTTGATTCACATCTGTCGCAGTTTTTTGCTCAAGGGCTAAAATACGAGATTGATCATTGGATTCACGTAAAATTCTCTTCAGATCTAATACAAATACTTCACGCGCTTGCATGGCGTTTCGCTGATCAGTCCCACCAATATTCAACAATACCAATGAAGCCATGATACCCATGATCACAATCACCACCATCAATTCTACGAGGGTGAATCCACGAACCAATGATGGTGATGTTATTTTCATAAGCAGCCTTTACGCAAACTGTGCAACCGCATGTGTTTGTTTCGGCAATGCCAAGGCTTGATCAATATAAGCTACACGCAAAGTATCACGTGAACCTAAATAGCGCTGGTAGAAGCTAGAATTTAAAATTGCTGCTGCGCCATGCGTTAATGACCAAATCGAAGCCAAATAATCACGTACAGGCATTTTGCTTTCAATGGATTCTAAGTAACGTTCAGTCATGCGAATGATTAAACGTAAACGTTGTTTACGCACTTGGTAAAGCTCACTAAATAAGTGCTGAATACCAACACCTGTAGTCGATAAGCGCTCTTCAATTTGGTGAAATAAAACTGTACGTTCTGGATGATGTAAATGATGCAACATAAAGAATGCGAGATGCTCAGGAAAAGCCTTGTCGGTATCCTTAATCATTTCGAGCAACATGCGCTCATTACGAATAATGAGCAGCATATAAAGTTCATCTTTACTTTGAAAGTGTTTGTATAGTGTCCCTTTTGCAAGGTCGAGCTCTGCTGCTAATGCATCAAGCGTCATACCTGCTTCACCATTTTCTAAGAGCAATTGTTCTGCTACTTGGAAAATTAATGCTTCTCTTGCTCGAAATTGAGCCTGACGATCCATCTTCACCCTATACTCTCTTTTACTCTTATATCAATTCAAATTATTTACTTAAGATTGAGGAGATTTTCAAAGTTTTGCATTGTTATGAAAGCCATCTCTTCAACTGACTTATCATATACATCACTTAAAGCTTTGGCTACATAGGGAACGTATTTAGGTTCATTAGACTTTCCTCTATAGGGCATCGGCGCAAGGTAAGGACTATCGGTTTCAATCAGCACGCGATCAAGCGGTACCTGCTTGGCAACATCACGTAAATCTTGAGCATTTTTAAACGAAACTATGCCTGAGAATGAAACATAGTAACCACAATCTAAAACTGCTTTTGCTGTTTCCCAGTCTTCAGTAAAACAGTGCAAAATACCATGCGTTGATTTCTCAGCACGTATGATATCTACCGTATCATGTTTCGCAGAACGCGTATGTACTACAACAGGTTTCTTTACTGTTTGAGAAGCATGAATATGACGTGCAAAACAGTCTTTTTGTTCCGCAATAAAATCGGTGCTGTGAAAATAGTCGAGTCCAGTTTCACCTATCGCCCACACTTTTTCTGATTGAGCCAATTCAACCAGAGTATCGACAGTAGCTCGCGCCATTGTGGCCGGATCTTCACATGGATGAACACCAACTGAATATCCGACATCCGTATGGCGAGCAGCAATTTTTGAAAGTTCAATATGATCATCAAGGTCAACTGAGATACTCATAAATTTTGAGACCCCAGCAGCTCGAGCCTGCTCCAATGCTAGATCTAAATTACCATCATAGGGTGTTAGGTCAAGCATGGTTAAATGGCAATGGGTATCTACAAACACAATATGTACCTACTAGTTATCAACGTTATGACTACATAGTGTAACTTCTACGTCCTTCAGATTTAAGTCCTGCAAGTAGTCGTTCTGCTTCAGTTTTGAAATAAACACCTTTTTCGCCACCAAGTTGAATACCAAAACCTTGTGGTTTAATACCATTTTGCTTTTGCGAAACCCAAATAACTTTACCTGTCAGTGGAATTTTTATACTTTGCTCTGGCAAGGTCGCCAATAAAAAAACTTCTTCACCTAATTTGACTGTTTGCTTGGATGGTACAAATAATCCACCACCAACAACATATGGCATATAACTCGCAAATAATGTTTCCACATCTGGAATATTTGCATGGATAATCCCGCCCATACGTGGTTGCATCGATCTTCCCCTTTTTTAAATATTCATCAGTTTAATGCAAAGCTCATCTACGACCAGATTCCCCTGTACGTTCTGCTCAATGAACCGCTTAGACTGCTGTAATTCAGTATAAATATTAAAAAGTGTTTCAAGCGTATACTGCTCCGCAAGCACACCAAAATCCAAATCAATATTTTTAATGGATTGATTCAGCTTGACACAAATTATATCGGACAACAAGTATTCAAACATTTGACTAAAATCACTAAAACTCAGTGCTTTATTCCACTTGGTCGCAATTGCCATGGGCATATTTTTTTGCATGACCAATTTTAGCCAATCGTGTATAAATTCTTGTCGTAAATTCAACCACTCACTATTTGCAACTTGAATGGCTTGTAACGGCATCTGACTCGCTAAATTCATTAAAACTTGGCGTTGCGTCTCACCACTGTCAGGCAAATGTTGCAAGAGATAATCCTGCGACAGTGTCGGCTCAATTCGATCAAGTGCATAATGCTGCATACGACTACGTATGGTTGCAGGCAATTTTAAGTAATGTTCAGCCAATAAAATAATGACAATGCGTTCACCCGGTTCTTCGAGTGTTTTAAGCAACGCATTAGATGATGCAATATTTAATGCCTCCGCAGGCTCAATTAAAACTACGCGCCAACCGTCCACCGTTTGCTGAACAAATGGTAAGAGATCTCGTATTTTTTCAATTTTAATTTTTGCATTTTGCTTTTTATTGTCTTCATCAGTACTAATATGGACAAAATTGGGATGCGTATCCGACTTTAACCACTGACAACTTCCACACTCGCCACAAGGCTGCTTTTGTTCATCACGCTTTTGACACAGCACCCATGCAAGAAATTGTTTTGCAAATGCTTCCTTACCACAGCCTTTTTTTCCATATAGCAAGATACCATGCCCTAACTGCGGAAAACGTCCCGTCAGTGTTTCCCACGTATTTTGCTGCCAAGGATATACTTGCGCCACAATTTCATTTTGCATCAACGACCAACCCTATTCGAAGTTTGAAACATCCATCTGATTCAAACGATCAAGATCAGCTTGTGTATCCACACCCGGTGGTAAATTTGCTTCTGCTATTGCAATGGCAATACGATGACCATTTTCAAGTACACGTAGTTGTTCAAGACTTTCTAATTTTTCTAATACACCCATATCCCATGTCACATACTCTTGTAAGAGTTTCACACGATATGCATACAAACCTAAATGGCGATAAGCTTGATTATGCAATTGCTGTTCAGCTTGTTTAGCACCATCACGATCATAAGGGATAGTCGCACGACTGAAGTACAAAGCTTGATTATGTTTAGACATTACCACTTTTACAATGCTGTCACGCTGAAACTCATCCAAGCTATGAATAGGCTCACACAATGTAGACATTGAAGATTCAGGTTGATCTTCAAGTAATTGCGCAACCTGTTTTACCAACAACGCTGGAAGTAGTGGCTCATCACCTTGCACATTAACAATGATGTCTTCATTTGCCCAACCTTTAATTCGAGCAACTTCACTTAAACGATCGGTACCCGATGGATGCTCAGCCGATGTCATCACAACATCTACGCCTTCCGCACGACAAACAGTAGCAATACGCTCATCATCTGTTGCCACACAAAGATCATCAAATCCTGCTACTTTCTTCGCTTGATCGACTACCCGTAGAATCATTGGACGACCATGAATTTCAAGTAAAGGCTTACCTGGTAAACGTGAACTTGAAAAGCGTGCAGGAATAACAATATGTTTCATAAATCAAATGCCTTCAGGAAGTTTTAAACCCAGTTGCTTCAACTGCTGATGTAGAGTTTCATAGCATGCAGGTGAAAGTACCGCATCCACTGGGACAACCCATATTTCTCGTTTAAAATTTGGATTTTTTTTCAATATTGCCAATAGTTTGACAGCATCTTTTTCAGTGGTAATGATTGGATTTGCATCTTCAAATTGCAGGTCTTCTAATTCATATTCGTAATGATCAGGAAACTCATGACATTGGAAATGCTGTATCCCCATCTTTTCTAAAGTATTATAAAAACGCTGGGGAAATCCTATTCCAACTACCGCATAAAAATCTTTATTTGGATCGAATACAGTATCTAGATCTTTATTCAATAAATATGGCTGTGAAGACTCTAAATGCATATTTAAATCTGTTTGAGGATTTGAGGAATGCTCAATCACCGTACCCGTTTCTAGGCGCTTTTTAGGTTCGCGTAAATAACCTTCAGGCAATAGCTTTTCATTGCCTAAACCACGGTTATTATCTAGAACAATCCATTCTAACTGTCGTGCTAAGGCCCAATGTTGAAGTCCATCATCACAAATAATTAGATCAAGCTGATGTTTAGACAGTAACAACTCAATACTTTGCTGACGATTTGAACCAACCGCCATCGGTACACCTGTGGACTGGACTATCAATGCGGGTTCATCACCTACTGTTTCAGCTGTAGCATTTAGATCCACATAAGCTGGAAAAGGCCCTTTACCACCATAACCGCGGCTGATCACACCAACTTTGATGTCTAAGCTATTTAGATAACTCACCAAATGAATAAGTAATGGTGTTTTACCACTACCACCAACAGTAATATTTCCAATAACCATAACTGGAATAGGTGCGGTATAACTAGATTTTGCACCTATTTTATAAAGTTTTTTATTGAGTAAAAAACCACCACGATAAATCCATGACAAAGGTCTAAACACAATGAGCCACTTTGCCTGTTCATTCCAAGCATCCTGAATCATTTGTGCAAGTGACATGGCTTAGTTTTCCTCAAAATTACGCTGATGAAGTTGAAAGTAGGCACCTTGCTGCGCGATTAATTCAGCATGCGTACCTTGTTCAATAATACGCCCTTTATCCATCACCACAATACGATCAGCATTTTCAATAGTGGATAATCGATGAGCAATCACGATTGTTGTTCGATCTTGCATCGCCGCATCAAATGCTTGCTGAATATAATATTCTGACTCGTTATCCAGGGCACTTGTTGCCTCATCCAAAATTAGAATTGGTGCATTTTTCAAAATTGCACGTGCAATCGCAATACGTTGTCGCTGACCACCTGATAAATTCAGGCCTTGCGCACCTAATGGCGTGTCATAACCTTGTGGTAGATCCATAATAAAATCATGAGCAAAAGCAGCTTTCGCTGCGGCGATGACCTGTTCATCTGTCGCATGCTCTAACTGGCCATAGGCAATATTTTCACGAACTGTGCGGTTAAATAAGACAACTTGCTGATTCACCATCGAAATTTGGGTGCGCAGGCTATTTAATTCGAGATCATTAATATCATGTTGATCTAACAGCAACTGACCAGAAGTAACATCTTGGTAGCGCACTAATAAGTTCACCAGTGAAGTTTTACCTGCACCTGAACGCCCAACCAATGCAACAGTTTCGCCTGCATTCACCTTAAGGTTAAAATCATGAATTGCATGATGACCATCTGCATAGATTAAATTTACATTCTTAAATTCAACATCACCTTTCAACACTGGTTTTAATGTGCCGTTATTGGCTTCTTCTGGCATATCCAGCAATTCAAATACCGAATATGCTGCAGCCATACCGCGCTGAAGCTTTTCGTTAACATCCGTCAATGTTTTAATCGGCTTGCTCAACATACCTGCCGCTGTAATATAGGCAACAAACTCACCAGCTGAAGTATCCTGCAAAATTTCTGGGCGTAAAGCGATATACATGACAATACTGAGCGCAATAGACATGATCAGCTGAACAATTGGACTATTGAGCTGCTGTACTACCACCATTTTCAGGCCACGGCGTAAATTTTCCATCGAGCTTTCGTGAAAACGTTTTTGCTCATAATCTTGGCCTGCAAAGCCTTTTACCACCAAATTACCTTGAACTGTTTCCTGTACCACATGGTTCACATCCCCCATAGTACTTTGCACTTGCATAGATAATTTACGCATGCGTTTCGAGGCTTTACGTATAATTAAACCAATGATTGGGCCAAAAATTAAAATACATAAAGTTAGTCGCCAGTTGGTATATAGCAAATAGCCCAACAGTGCGATGGTAATAAGACCCTGTTGTACAATGGTTTTTAGCGACTCAGACGATGCTGCCGTCAATTGTTCAACGTTATACATAATTTTTGCAGTGATATGACCGCTCGAATTGTCTAAATAATATTGTGAAGGCAAACGCATCAACTTAGCGAAGACTTGCTGACGAATATTAAAGATTAAGTTTCGAGAAATCACTGCGGTAAAATATCCACCCATGAACAAACCGAGTCCACGGAAGAACATCAATAAAACCACCAAGAGTGGAAATAAGGTTGTAAAGCTTTGATCTTTGTTTTGTATAGCTTCAATAATGCGTTCCAATAATTTTGCGACAGAAACTTCCGTCGCAGCATTAATACTGAAACCAAGCAAAACAAGTAAGCCTATTGCCCAAAAAGGTTTTAAATAACTTAATAGGCGTAGGTAGACCTTAAAATCGTGCTTCACTAATAACCTCGAGTTGGTACTTTGGTACTGATGTTAATATTTACAAAGCCTAACTGCCCTGCAACATCCATCACGCGAATCACATCCTGATGCGTGGCTTTCGCATCAGCAGCAATCACAAACATTAAATCACGACGATCATTCGATATCTGTTTAATTGCCGTATTTAAATCTGAAACTTCCTTACTTGCCAAGGATTGCCCGTTGACCGAGTAATGCCCTGTAGAATCCACCACCACTTCAACTTTTTGATCATATTGTTTTGGTGGAACACCTTGTGCATCCGGAAGTGTTAAATTCATTCGACTCATCTGATTAAAGGTTGTCGAAAGTAATAAAAACACCAAAATAAACATCAAGCAATCAATCATCGGAGTGAGGTTGATATGAATATCTTCAACCTGACGGCGTTTAAATTTCATTTTTCCGCCTCCATTCAGCTGGCTTTCTGAATGTCCTGACTTTCGACTTCAGGGGCTTTTTTATAGAACAAAGCAGCATGAAACAAAGTCGATTGCTGCTCAAGTTCAGCAACATATTCTTGAACCAAACGCTGGAAATAACGATGTGCAAATAATGCAGGCACGGCAATCAACATACCTGCAGCTGTGGTAATTAATGCTTTAGAAATACCCGGCATCATCAATACTGGATCACTATTGGTTCCAATATCAATCATCAAAAACGCTTCAATAATACCAATGACAGTACCCAGCAAACCCAACAACGGAGCAACCGCACTTAAAGTTCCCAAAAAGTTAATGTTTTTTTCAAGATAACCAATTTCTTGAGATGCGGTCACTTCCATTTGCGCACGTGCGTATTGCTCAGATTGATTTTTACTTGCATAACCTGCAGTCAAAACACGACCTAACGTACTCTGTTGCAAGTCTTTACTTTGCTCCATGTGTTGAACCACATCTTTCACAGAAGAATTAGCCTTCATATATAAAGATGATGGTAAAACCATTGATTTTTTTAAGCGAATAAAACGCTCAATGGTAATGGCAACAGTAAAGATTGAACAAATCACGAGTGGGATCATTAACCACCCACCCGCTTTGACTAATTCCCACATTTGATTTTCCCCAAGTAAATAGACTGTAAAATTATTCAGCCAAACAAATATTTAGAATGCCGTCGAGTTCTTCAAGATTATGGTAGCTAATCACAAGCTTACCCTTACCTTGTTTATTATGATCAATTTTTACTTCAGCACTAAAACGATCTGAAAGTCGTTGTGTAAGTTGCTGTATGTCTGACGAAACATTTACTTTTGCTTTAGGTTGTTTCGGTGCATTTAAGTCACGAACATACTGTTCGGTTTGACGCACGGACATGCTTTTTTCAATGACCATTTCAGCGACTTTTAATTGGTCTTTGGCTTTCAAGGTCAAAATTGCACGTGCATGCCCCATATCAAGTAAGCCTTGCTGCATAAAATCTTTCACTGGTTCTGCCAATGAAAGTAAACGCAATAAGTTACTGATCGTGGTACGAGCTTTACCTACTGTATCCGCAATTTCTTGGTGACTTAAACCAAACTCATCATGGAAACGTTGTAATGCCATGGCTTGATCAATTGGGTTCAGGTCTTGACGTTGAATGTTCTCAATCAGTGCTAATGCAATTGCAACTTGATCTGAAAGATCCCGCACAATTGCAGGAACTTCTGTTAGTCCAGCAAGTTGCGCAGCACGCCAGCGACGTTCACCTGCAATAATTTCATAGGGATGTTTTTCGTCTTCAACACGACGAATCACGATCGGCTGCATGACTCCATGCTTTTCAATTGAAGCCGCAAGTTCTTGAAGATCTTGTTCTTTAATAAAGCGGCGTGGTTGATATTCACCACGCTTTAATAAATGAACATCAATTTGCTTCAACTGGCCATGATCTAATGCTTTCGCTTCTAACTGTAGTTTTTCTTTTTGGATCGAACCAAGTAAGGCATCTAAACCACGACCTTTAGCCAGTCCACGTTTTTTTACGGTCATGCTTTACTTCCTTTTTTCACTTTGGTTTTTTTTAACATTTCAGCTGCCAAGTTCAAGTAAGCAACTGCACCCTTTGAGCTTTTTTCAAAATAAATTACAGGCAAACCGTGTGCAGGCGCTTCCGCTAGACGGATATTACGTGGCACTACAGTTTCATAAAGTTTTTTGCCAAAATATTGTTCTAATTCTGCAGAAACATCACGAGTCAAAGCATTACGCGCATCATACATCGTACGTAATACACCCACGATCTCTAAATCTGGATTCAATGCTTGTTGAATACGATCAATGGTTTGCGTCAAATCTGCTAAACCTTCCAATGCATAATATTCACATTGCATTGGAATAAGCACACCGCGTACCGCTGCTAAAGCATTGACCGTAATTAAACTTAAACTTGGCGCACAATCTACAATAATGTAGTCAAAATCTTTTTCTACCGTTGCCAAGGCCTCACGTAAAATAAACTCACGTCCATCTTGGTCAGCAATCGCAAGTTCCACACCTGCTAAATCACGGTTTGCACCTAGAACTTTATAACCCACTTCAGCTTTATGAATTGCTGTTTCAATGGGTACTTCACCCAAGAGTACATCCGTCACTGAGTACAACAAGTCGTTCTTTTGAATGCCCGACCCCATCGTGGCATTACCTTGCGAATCCATATCTACAAGTAATACGCGTTTTTTTAATACGGCCAATGACGCAGCCAAATTCACTGCAGTTGTGGTTTTACCTACGCCACCCTTTTGGTTTGCAATCGCAATAATTTGAGCCATGGTAACCCCAGTCCTTTGAAAAATTTAAATACGTTTTAAGAAAATTAAATGGCGTTGTTCATCCAATCGTGGAACTTTTAACGCAACGATATCAATTTTGAACTCACTTTTCAGTGTTTCAACTTCTTCTTCTGGGATTAAACCTTTCATTGAAGCAATAATACTTTGCTCATGCATATACGGTTTAGATGCATCTACAAAATCAGTCAATGAAGCAAAAGCACGACTGGTAATCACATCAAATTGCCCTAGTTCATTGATGCTGTCTTCATTCTCAACACGCGTTTGAACTGCAATGACATTTTTTAGTTTTAGGTCTGCAATAAATTGTTTTAAGAATCGAATTTTTTTACCGTTTGCATCTAATAATACACATTCACGATCTGGCTGACACAGTGCAATGATCATGCCTGGCATACCACCGCCTGTACCAATATCGAGTAAACGGCCTGCTGGCAAGTCGTTCAAAATACTCAAACTATCCAGCAAATGCTTCACCAACATTTCTTTTGGATCACGAATTGCGGTCAAGTTATAGGCTTTGTTCCACAGCACTAAGGCATCTTGATATTTCAGCAATAGATTTAATGCTTCTTCACTCAAATCTAAGCCAAGCTTTTGACTACCTTGCTTTAAGTCTTGAAAAAAAGGATGCATAAAGAAGACATCTCAATAAAAATTAACTGAAGTATACCGATTTCTAAGCCGTGGAACAGTAGCTAACGCTTAGCGAATATGCACTTAAGCGTACATGCCCTGACGAATCTGTAGATCTAGATCACTTAATCGCTCAGGTGTGCCAACATCTACCCAAGCTGCTTGCATTTTTTCTGCAGAAATTTTTCCATCTAGCATCGCATCTTTTAATAATGGAGCTAAAGGTCGTTTTCCTGCATCCAAACCATCAAACATTTTTGGGTTAATGACCGCTACGCCACTATAAGTCAGTGCCTCACCTTGTTGTCCTTGCTCAAAGGTATAACTACGCCCATTTGCCAAGATAAAATCGCCTTTGGGATGTTGAGCAGGATTAGTCACAAAAACAAGATGTGCAAGATCTGCACCTAAGTTCACATTCAGTAAGGATGAAAAATCAAAAGTTGTCCAAACATCACCATTCACCAAAATAAATGGCTCTGTCCCAAGCAAAGGTAAAGCATTAATAATGCCACCTGCTGTTTCTAAACCTTCTGCTTCACGTGTCCAGCGAATAGTTACGCCAAATTGAGAACCATCACCTAATGCGCCAATCAACACATCGGCTAGCCAAGCAGAATTGATAATAATTTCAGTCACGCCAATTTTTTTGAGTTTTTCAATATGCCAAACAATCAGTGGCTTTCCACCCACTTCAAGCAAAGGCTTGGGCTTATATAATGTTAAAGGACGCATCCGGTTGCCTAGACCCGCCGCTAAAATCATGGCTTTCATTATGCAACAACCTCGTAACTACCGTATTTAGCTTCAAATTTCGGCAATACTTTAGCTTGAATAAACTGAATAAATGGTTGTAGTTCTGCATACGGCTTACTTTCTTCAAGTAAATACCACATCACACGAGGTAAATCTTTCAAGTAGCCTGATTTACCATCACGCTCAAACAAACGAACAAAAATACCCAAAATCTTGATATGACGTTGAATCGCCATCAGGTCAGCATCTTGTTTAAATTGTTCAAAGTCACGACCTACTTTTGCCGACGCAGGTAACAAGTCATAAAACACTTTAAACCAACCATACACACGTTCAGCATTCCACTGCACATAAGCGTCTCGAGTGATTGAAATAAGGTCATAAGTATCCGCACCAATCACTGCATCTTGGAAATCAATGACACCTTGATCTTGCTCACCATCGAGCATCATTAAATTACGACTATGGAAATCACGATGCACGATGACTTGTGGTTGTGCCAAAGCAGCATTGGCTAAAATCGCAAAGGTACGCTTAATTAAAGCCGACTCTTCGGTAGTTAGTTGAATTTTTAATGAAGGCAATAACCAATCAGTTAAAAGCTCCATTTCAGAAATCAGCTTTTCATAAGCATATTCTGGAAAATGGTTTACACCATCAATTGACTGTAATTGAATCAACTGTTTAAAACTTTGTGCGTAATGTGCGTCTACTGTTTGATCATTGAGCAATGTCGACAGTAAAACATCACCAAAATCTTCCAGCAATAAAAAGCCTTGCTCTAGATCTTTTGCCACAATATGGGGTACACGAACGCCATTCGCATCAAAAAATTCATCAATCGTCACAAAAGGCACACAATCTTCTTTTTCTGGTGGTGCATCCATCAGCATAAATGTTTTATTATTCAATTTGATTCGTGCATAACGACGGAAACTTGCATCGCCTGCTAGAAAGTTAATTTCAAATTGATCTGAACCAAGTACAGATGAAATCCATGTTTGTATCAATTGTTCACGTTGTGTATTCATTTGCGATAAATTCTAATACAGGCTGAGTTTTTAAAGTGCTAAGTGTAGCTACTTATCAACTTTTTCTCTATGATGCGACAATAATTAATTGCGATTAAGCATACTTGGTTAATGAGACAAATGAAGCAACAGTTTAAATTCAATCCTTTAGCGACTGCGATCTTAACCCTTCTTTGTGGTAGCTCTTTACCAAGCTATGCAGCGTCTGTTTCTACCACTTCCACGGAAGATGATACTGAACAGTTGAAGCAGACAATTGCCGAAGCATACCCGGGTCAGCAGTTCTTTGAACAATATTATGTTGATAAATCTGCCCCAGAAGCCCAAATCCGAAATACCAATCAACTTAGCTCTGCATTTTGTACTGGAACATGGATTACACCTGTAGCTCCAACCACCAAAGCTGTTGCCCCAGAAGATGCAACTTCAACAATTACTGCAGATTATGGTCACTTTGACCCAAATGGCGATTCTGTACTTGAAGGTAACGTATTAATCGACCAAGAAGGCCGTCAAATTCGTGCAGATCAAATCAAAATTGATAAAACGCAGACTTATGCAAATGCATCAGGCCGTGTACAAATGGCTCAGTCTGGTTTAATTTCACAAAGCGATTCGATTGACTACAACTTAAAAACGCAACAAGGCGACTTAAATAACAGTTTCTTCATCGCAGAAGAACAACATGCACATGGTCGCGCAGAAAAAATCGCACGCACTTCAACAAATACACTTGAATTAGAAAACGCAGAATATACAACTTGCCCGCCGGATGAGAAGCCAACTTGGAAAATCCAAGCGGATAAAATCAAACTTAATCAAGAAACTGGCCGCGGTGAAACCAAAGGTACAACTTTATACGTAAAAGATGTACCTGTGATGGCTGTGCCCTATTTCAACTTCCCGATTGATGATCGCCGAACCACAGGTATTTTAACCCCAAGTTTTGGCTTTACCAATGATGGTGGTTTTGAACTTGCAGTTCCAGTTTATTTAAACTTAGCACCAAATTATGATGCGACAGTTACACCGCGCTATATCGCAGATCGTGGCCCAATGCTTGAAGGTGAATTCCGCTATCTCACCAAAAACTTTGGCTCGGGGATGATTTTTGGTGGCTATTTAGCTGGTGACCAAAAATATGACGACCAAGATCGTAAAGATTTACACTTTCTACATAACTGGAAAATTAACGATCAATTCAGCACAAATCTCGAATATAACTATGCATCCGACAAAGATTATTTTTCAGACTTAAACAATAACCCAAACTCTAAGACAGACCTTAATTTACGTCGTGCTTGGGAGCTTAATTATAAAAATGGTATTCCCGGCTTAAAAGCACAGCTTAAAGTTGAGGACTTCCAAACCTTAGATAAAACAGTCAGCGATGAAGATCGTCCGTATGCGCGCTTACCGCAATTTTTATTAAATTACAAAACTGGTAATCCGCTAGGCTTACAATATGAGTTTAATAACGATACTGCTTATTTCAAGAAAAACTTACGTAATAACAATATCCCTGTAAGCAATAGCGAATCACCAATGTACGAGCCAAGTGGTGCACGTATTTACAATGACTTTAGTGTTCGCTATAACTACCGTACCCCTTGGTCTTTCGTCATTCCAGAAGCCACTATTCGTAATGTAAACACAATTTATGATCAAGATACGGTTAATGCACAAAACATTAGCTCGTCTAATGAAAGTAAATCTGTCGTAGTTCCTCAGTTTACGCTTGATGCTGGCCTGGTCATGGAACGTGAAGGTCGATACCTACAAACCTTAACACCACGATTCTTCTATGCTTATTCACCATATAAGAACCAAGAAACTAACCCTAACTTTGATTCAACTACTGCATCTATTAACTATGATCAGTTGTTTAGCCCACGTCGTTTCTATGGAAATGACCGCTTAGAAGACAACAATTTTGCATCATTAGGCCTAAGTTACAGCATATTTGATGATGTTGGTTTGGAGCGCTTAAAAGCCAGCGTAGGTCAAAGCTTCTATTTTGAAGATCGTCGTGTCACTTTGAACAATGTCACCGACAAGTTTGATAGCGAACGTCACACTGGCCCTGTTGTGAGCTTATCGAGCCAGTTATCTGATCGCATCAGTGTCAATGCGAATTCAGCTTGGATGGCAAATGGCGATAATGCTCAGCGCGATATCCAAATGTATTATGCAGGTGATAAAGGTAATCTTTATAACGTCGGTTATTTCTATCGCAAAGACATTCCAAACCGTCAAGATAGTTATGACCAAGCAGTTGCTTCATTTATTCAACCCATCCATAACAACTGGCGTATTATCGGGCATGCACAATACGATTTAGACAATAGCATTGCGCGCGAATATCTATTGGGTGTGAACTATGAATCATGCTGTTGGGGTGTTTCAGTATACGGACGTTCATATTTTAATGATTTGGATGATGTAACATCTTCTGATGTAAAACCTAAACGTGCCATTATGGCTGAATTCACACTTAAAGGTTTAGGTGGATTCAACAATAAATTAACCTCTTTACTTGAAAACCGTGTTTTAGGTTTTAACAATATTAATCAATCTTGGACAGAACGTTAATGAAGACAGAACAGTTAAAACAAATTTTTAAAGCAACAGCATTAGCACTTTGTCTTTCTGCTTCAATGCCGACTTTCGCTGATGCACAACCTAAAGATGAAATTGTAGCTGTTGTAGATAATAGCGTTATTTTACGTAGTGATTTAGATCAAAGCATTGCAGAGATTACACATCAACTTCAATCAAAAAAACAGACTGTTCCTCCGATTGAATATTTACAGCAACAAGCACTTGAACAACTTATTACACGTCAAGCTCAACTTGAACAAGTAAAACGCTATAACGTAAAAGCAGATGAAAAATCTCTCAATGAAGCAGTTTTAAAAGTTGCAAAAGATTCAGGTTCTGCAAGCCTTGAAGCATTTCAACAAAAACTAGATGCAATAGCACCAAACACCTACTCTTCGTTACGCGCTCGTATTGCTGAAGATATTGCACTGCAACGTCTACGCCAACAACTTGTGACATCACGTATTCAAATTAGTGATCAAGACGTTAAAAACTTTTTAAGCTCACCACAAGGCCAAGCTGCGCTTGGCAATCAAGTTCACGTCTTACACGTTCGTATTTCTGGTGGTGAAAATGCTGTAAAAATTGCTGAGGATGTACGTAAAGAACTTGCAACTAGCAATGATGCTAAAGCAATTAGTACTAAATTCAGCACCAAAGAAACTAAAGTAGATGCAGCAGATATGGGCTTCCGTAGCTTATCTGATATTCCAGACGAGCTTGCAGCGCGTGTTTCACCATTACAAGTTGGACAAACGACAGAATTGATTTCTGTACGCGATGGTGTTCATGTTCTAAAATTAATTGAACGCAAAGCATCAGATCAAAAAGCCATTGTTCCGCAATTTCAAACGCGTCATATTTTAATTCAACCATCAGAGGTTGTTAGCCCTGAAAATGCGAAGCAAATGATTGACAGCTTATACACACGTCTACAAAAAGGTGAAGATTTTGCTGTTATTGCCTCAACTTTCTCAAATGACCCTGGTTCTGCGGCAAATGGTGGTAGCTTAGGTTGGGTGAGCCCTGGGGTTATGGTTCCTGAATTCGAAGCAAAAATGAAAGAAACACCTAAAGGCGAAATCAGCAAACCATTTCAATCGCAGTTTGGTTGGCATATCCTACAAGTTACTGACACACGCCAACAAGACATGACACAAGAGGTTCAAGAGCGTATGGCGCGCCAACTCTTAGGTGAGCGTCAATTTGATACCGAGCTTGACAGCTGGTTACGTGAAATTCGAAACAATGCTTTTGTAGATATTAAAGACCCTGCTCTACAACGTAAATCGAAATAATACATAAAATAAAACCAGCCTAGGCTGGTTTTATTACGTCTCATTTTTACTAAAATTTAAAATATTTTTAGTCATTATTTCTAACAATAAAAAAAAGCCTCCCGATCGGGAGGCTCTTAATGACTCAATTAACGATTGTTGTTTTCGTCGTCTTGAGCATCATCAAATTTAGTTTCGCTTTCAAAACCAGCATTTTGACCACCGAAACCACCTTGAGCACCGAAACCACCTTGAGCACCGAAGCCACCTTGAGCACCGAAGCCACCTTGACCACCAAAGCCACCTTGGCCACCGAAACCACCTTGACCACCGAAGCCACCTTGTTGACCACCGAAGCCACCTTGTTGACCGCCGAAGCCGCCTTGTTGACCACCGAAGCCGCCTTGTTGACCACCGAAGCCAGCTGCACCTTGTGCACCAGCAGGAGCGCCAGCTGGACGTGGGTTACGTGCAGGAACTACAGTTGAAATCGCATGTTTGTAAACCATTTGGCTTACTGTATTTTTCAAAAGAACTACATATTGGTCAAATGACTCAATATGACCTTGCAATTTAATACCATTTACAAGAAAGATAGAAACTGGAATACGTTCTTTACGGAGAGAATTTAAGAACGGATCTTGTAAAGTTTGACCTTTAGACATGTTATAACTCCAAAAAATAATAAAAATCAGCGCAAAAACTACCTTTATTTTTCAATTAAAAATTATCAAAAAGGTAGTCCCTAAATTTTGCTTTATCCGTAGCAGTTTCGCAAGTCTTCTTGAGCCTGCTTCGCTGTTAAATATGTAGTAAATTTATGCGTTTCTTGCAAAGATCTTAACCAAGTATATTGACGTTTTGCAAGTTGTCGTGTCGCAAATAGAGCCTTATCCTCCATTTCACGCTGTTTTTCGCTACTTAGATCACTATTTCTTAAAAAATCTAATGCTTGACGGTAACCAACTGATCGCATAGCGGGCAAATTTTCATCTAAATCGTATTTTTCAATTAGCCCTTTCACTTCATTTAAAAATCCAATTTCCCACATTATTTTTAAACGTTGTGCTATCCGCCCGTGTAATTCTAAACGGTCAGGCAGTAAAGCGTAATTATGAAAATTGTAACGGTAAGGTAAATTTTTAGGCTGTTCAGCTTGTAATTTTGTAATAGGTTGTCCGGTCAATTTATAAACTTCCAACGCACGAATAATACGCTGCTTATCACTGACTTTAAACTTTTCACCTGCTAAGGGATCTACACTACACAATTCAGCATAAACAGCATCCCACCCCTTACACTCACCTTTCTCTTCAATTTCTGCACGCACAGCGTAATCAGCACTGGGTAAGTTGGATGACAATCCCTCAAGTAAAGCCTTGTAATACAACATCGTCCCACCAACTAAAATTGGGGTTTTACCGCGAGCATGCATATCATCAATTAATACACATGCATCCTCAACAAAATTGGCTGCCGAATACACTTCTAAAGGACTAATAATATCAATTAAATGATGCGGATATTGCTCCAGCTCGGCTTTAGTAGGCTTGGCTGTACCAATATCCATATCTTGATAAACGAGTGCTGAATCAACGGATATTAATTCAAAATTTCCACGCTCAAAGAGTTCACATGCCAGCGCGGTTTTCCCACTTGCAGTTGGTCCCATAAGATTGATGACCGGCAATTGATTTGACATGTACAACTACTCTCCTCGAGCAAAAAGTTTATCAAGCTGAGCCAATGGGAAAGCACGCCAAGTTGGGCGTCCATGGTTACATTGACTGGCAAATTCGGTTTGTTCCATCTGACGTAATAATGCATTCATTTCAGACAGGCTTAAAATACGGTGTGCTCGTACAGCACCATGACAGGCCATACCCGCTAAAATTTGGTCACGTTTTTGTAGCAATCCTGCCACTTGATCAGTTGGATCTAAATCATTTAATAATTCTGGAATCAACGCATCAAAATCAGCCTTATGTAAAATGGCAGGTACGCCACGAACGATCACCTGCTCATCGCCATATTGATCAATTTCAAGTCCTAAGCGTGCTAATTGATCTTTCAGCTCATCTACACGCATGGCTTGCATACGACTAATGCTAACTACTTTAGGAATAAGCAATTGTTGTGAAGTCCAAAATTCTGGTTTATCCCACGCTGTTTTCATTTGTTGCAATACAATACGCTCATGTGCAGCATGCATATCAACAATAATCAAACCTTCAGTATTCTGCGCCAGAATATAAATACCGTGCAGCTGCGCAATCGCAATACCAAGCGGATGCTCATCCACTTTCTGTTGAATATGGGCTTGCATGGACTGCTCGACATCAATAGCCGTATCTGATGTTTGACGTAAGGGTGCTAAATAGCTCTGTAATGCGTTATTTAGCTGTTTTGATCCATTATATGAAGCAACATAGCCATTTGTATTTATTGAACCTGTAGATGGGTGTTGCGCAGCAGAATAGCCATACGCAGCCACTTGTTCAGCCGATTCAGCATAATTCACCCCAGTGGGTGAGCTAAAATCGGTTAATCCACCCGCACTATCAGGATTAACAAAATTTGCAGCAGTTTGTGTTACAGCTTCAATATTTTGATGTAATTGAAATTGTTCTTGATGCCTTGGTTGCGCAATCAAATTTTCTTGAGCTTGGGGTTCAAGCTTCATGGCACTAGAAAGTTCGGCTGTCGCAGTTTGGAATTGCGCTAAAGTCGATTTAGCATAATGACGCACAAATTCATGGACTTCACGTTGGTTTAAAAAGCGAATTTCATGCTTGGTTGGATGCACGTTTACATCAATATTTTCAGGATCAACCTCCATAAACAGCAAGTACGCTGCATGTTGATGTCCATGTAAAATACCGTCATACGCCATGCGTAGCGCATGTGAAACCGTCTTGTCTTTCACAATACGACCATTTACATAAACATATTGCATATCGGCTTGTGCGCGTGCATCCGAGGGATGGCCTAGCCAACCGCTTAAGCGCATGTTGACACTATCTGCATCAATCCAGTACGCATTTTCGGTAAACTGACGACCTAACAACTGTTGTACACGCTGAAAACGTAACGCCCCACTATCTGCTACAGGCAGATTTAATTTAATGCTATTGTTGTGCTCTAAAACAAAACGAATATCAAAGTGTGTCAGTGCTAAACGACGGACAATTTCTTCAATATGTCCAAATTCAGTGCCCTGCTTTTTGAGAAATTTACGACGTGCTGGTACATTAAAAAATAAATCCTGTACCCGAATCGTTGTGCCTCTTTGTGCAGCAACAGGTTGAATCTCTTGATGATCAAAAGCTGTACCATTGACTTCAACCTGATAGCCAACACCATCTTCATTTTGACTACTAGTCAACGTCAACCGTGATACCGCAGCAATGGATGCCAAGGCTTCACCACGAAAGCCTAAACTCACAATCGCATGTAAGTCTTCTGCACTTTGGATTTTACTAGTCGCATGACGCATAACGGCCAAAGGGAGGTCTTCATGATGAATCCCCCGACCATTGTCAATAATTTCAATCAGTGTGCTACCGCCTTGCTCAACACGAATAATTAATTCTGTTGATCCTGCATCAATGGCATTTTCAAGTAATTCTTTGACCACAGATGCAGGGCGTTCAATCACTTCACCCGCAGCAATTTGGTTGGCTAGAGCAGGATCAAGGGTACGAATTCGGCGGGCACTGATGTCATTCAGCATGGTTGAATTTTTGCTCCAAAGCATTTTGCAAGGTTTCAGATGATGATGTTAATGTCGCCCTACGCGACATTTCATCTTCTGATTTTTCAATATTTATCACTAAATCGGCAGCTGGAATTTCGTCTCCACCTTTTGAAGGCCATTCAAATAAGAAAAGTGCATTCGGTGTTTCTAAGTAATCACGAATACCCATCAATTCAAGTTCATAAGGGTCATTTAAACGATACAAGTCAAAATGAAAAATATCTTTACCTTGAATATTGTAAGGCTCAACCAATGTATAGGTTGGACTTTTGACTGCGCCTTGATGACCCATTTGCTGTAAAAAATAACGGCTTAAAGTGGTCTTACCAGCCCCCAAGTCACCAATAAGGTAAATCACGCCCGTGGTAAAATGCGTCGACAGTACGGTAGCTAAGTTTTGGGTATCGACTTCACTATTTAAGTCCAAACTGAATGAATACTGCATATTACTCACAACATGTACATAAGAATTAAATATGATAGCATCGCGTTGCATGAAAATCATATGTCCTCACTTTGCTTTGGACATTTTTCACCACAACTAACCACCATCACTCAGATAGTTTAAAAGCTCTTGATGCAAAGCAACAATTTCACACCACCTATGATGAATGGCGTTAGTGCCAGCAAAGTTTTTCTAGACACAAACAAAGCAATTACAGCAACTGTTTTTGAATATTTATGTCAGCAATTTCAACACATTTCAGCTGATGAATGGACACAACGCTTTGCAGATGGTTTGGTCTATGATGCTGCAGGTGAAAAACTGCATATTCAGAGTCCATATATGGCAAATACACATGTGTTTTACTATCGTTTTTTAGCGCATGAAATCCATGTTCCTTTTGAACATCAAATCATCTTTGAAAATGAACACCTATTAGTGGTAGATAAACCTCATTTTTTAACCATGAGTCCAACAGGTCAATATGTACAAGAAACCTTATTGGTTCGCCTTAAAAATCAAACACAAAATGAAGATTTAACCCCTATTCATCGCTTGGATCGTGAAACAGCAGGCGTGGTTCTTTTTTCAAAGCGTGTAGAAACTCGTGGCGCCTATCAACAAATGTTTGCCAGCCGTGAAGTGCAAAAAACCTATCATGCGATTGCGGCTTATCGAAGTGAACTCACATTTCCAATGACAACCAAACTACGGATGGAAAAAGGAAAACCCTTCTATACCATGCAAGTCATGGCGGGTGAAGCCAATAGCGAAACCCACATTGAACTAATTGAATATCATGGGCAATGGGCAAAATACAGATTAAAGCCACATACAGGTAAACAACATCAACTTCGGGTACATCTCAACGCGCTGAATATTCCAATTAAAAATGATCCATTTTATCCGCAGATTGCACATAAAGCAGATGATGATTTCAGCCACCCTTTGCAACTGCTCGCGAAAGAAATACAGTTTATAGATCCTGTGACACAGCAATCATTTCATTTCTGCTCTGCGCGTGAATTGACACTGTAATCTAGTTGTCATTACATTTTATTGATAAAATACTTCCAAAGAATATTGAATTTATAGTATTTTTGATTAGAATAAATGCGAAAAGTTAAGTAATTTAAAGCTTTCTAAAAATATGAGAAAAACTGAAGTCTACCAAATCCGCCTCGATTCTCAGGAAAAGAAGCAAGCATTTGCCGTATTTAAACAATTGGGGATTACACCTGCCCAAGCCGTACGCCTATTTTTCAAACAGGTGGTTTTAACTAAATCCATCCCCTTCTCTATTGAAAATCAAAATATCAATATTGAACAGCTGATTAAATTACGTAAATTAAAACAGCAAGAATCACTGGCGTTATCGACCACTGAGATTAGCCCTGCTGAATTAGAAATTCTAAAAAATGATCCTTTGCTTGATGATGATCATTTAGATTTATTTGAAGAATTAAATGCCATTTTGGGTGAAAGTGACAAAACTTAACACTGTCGCATTTATAAACAATTTATAAATCAACCAATTCCAAAATTTCGATATGCTTCATGCAAGACTATAAAAATAGCATGGAGTATATAAATAATGATTGTTCGACGTGCCACTGATGCAGATCTCATTCCCCTTGCTGTTCTTTTCGATGAATATCGCCAATTTTATGGCTCATCTTCAAATCTCGATTTATCTTCGCATTTTTTAAAGCAACGTTTTGAAAATAATCAAAGTGTTATTTTTATTTGTTTAAAAGATGAAACGATTACCGGTTTTGTTCTGCTGTATTTAGGTTTTTCTTCCGCTGCTTGCTCGACCTATTATATTTTAGATGATGTCTATGTCAGCCCAGTTTTTCGTCGCCAAGGCTCTGCGCGCCAACTCATCGATACCGCAGTATTATTTGCCCAGCATGAAAATGCATTAAGAATTAGTCTTGAAACACAAAAAAATAATTATCACTCACATCAGCTTTATGAATCCATGGGCTTTGTTAAAGATGATGAATTTCAAACCTATCATTATTTTATTCGCTAAATTCTTTCACCAACATTTTTTAATTCTTAAACACGACTTATAGTTACTTTTAGTAGGCTAATTACCAAATAAAATCAACCTTATACCGCATCGGCTTTCTTATTTAAATGATTCCAAAAATCAGATTTGTATAAGAAAGCCCTTTTCAAATTGACAGATACTTTGAAATTACAGAGCACGAAACTTGGACTGTTCAATTTGCTCGGCGGTTAAATACATCCATTCACCTTCATCTAAGCCTTCCAAGCTTAGTTGTCCTACTTTCGCCCGATGTAGCTGTTCAACTTTATTGCCAACAGCGGCGAGCATACGTTTTACCTGATGATATACACCTTGGTGTACCGTCATTTCCAATTGATGTTCAGCCAATATTTTTACACCTGTGGCAGCAAACACACCGCTTTCATTCCGCAGTTCTACCCCGTGTTCTAACTGCTCAACTTGAGCCGTCGTCACCGCATCCGCCGTGTGCATTTGATAAACCTTTGGCACATGCTTTTTGGGATGTGTAAGTGCCTGCAAATATTGACCATCATCTGTTAATAGCAATAGCCCTGTCGTATCCTGATCAAGACGCCCAACACATTGCAAGCCACGATTTAGCAATACCTCATCAAAAAACTCAAATACACTAAAATGATGTGTAGCCTGATGCGAACACTCATAGCCTTTTGGTTTATTTAAAGCAATGTACACATGTTCCCGATAAGTATATTCATGCCCATACACTGAAAAAACCAAGTCTTTTAAATCAAGTTTTTGTTTTGGATTGGTTATCACTTCCGAATTAATTTCAATCGCACCGTTTTTAATTATTTGCTGACAATATTTACGAGAACCAAAACCTTGTGACTGCAGCATTTTTTCCAAAAACATAAACGGAACTCAATTGAAATTTCAGACTGACATTTTACCTTGTTTCAGCTTAGATAAGTTGCTGTTTGAACCGATTGTTGAATGCTTTAACTTTCTAGCGATAAAATTGGGGTAAAATAATGATCAAATTTAATTTCTCTCCCCAATCAACATGTCCCAATTAGACTTAAACTTAATCGTGCTTATCGTATTATTGGCATGCGGTATTTTCAGTCACAACACAGCCATTACTATCGCTGCTGGTGTACTTATCGTCTTTCGTATTACACCGTTGAGTGAATTTTTCCCGTACTTACAGCAATACGGTCTAAACATCGGCATTATTATTTTAACCATTGGCGTTTTAACGCCTATCGCCAGCGGAAAAATTCCAGGGGATTCAATTCTAAAATCTTTTCTCAGTTGGAAATCAATTTTGGCCATTGCAATTGGTGTCTTTGTTGCATGGCTCGGTGGCCGTGGTGTTAAACTTATGTCAAACTCACCTGATATCGTTGCTGGCCTTTTAATCGGAACTGTAGCAGGTGTCGCAATGCTGCGTGGCGTACCTGTTGGCCCATTGATTGCAGCTGGGATTTTGTCCCTATTGATCGGGATTAAACCTTAATTTTAAATAAAGCACACTGAATAGATATGCAGCAGAATTACAATCTGCCGCAATGACCTTATAACGATTTAAATAAACGTCGACTTAATAAAATACCGACCCCAGATAAACTTGCCATAATGACACCCGCCCAAACCCAAGTCTGAGTTTGATCTACAGTCAATGCTATCACGGGAGGTAACAAGAACTGAGAAATTGCTGAACATTGTAAAACCAAACCAACTGTCGTACTGATTGCAGCTTGATATGGTGCAAAATGGATCGCCTGTGCAAAGACAATCGCTGCAACCAATCCACCGAATAAAGAAAAGCTAAACACGCTCAAATATTGCAGAATAAATGGCAACTGATCTTTAAAAAGATAGAAACTTAGTGAACATAAAATGAGAACACCAAATCCAACTTGGACTAAAGTTTTAGCCTGAAAACCTCGATGTAACATCAACCCACAGCCAAATGTGCCAACGGCATTTGCAATAGCAACACTCGCTGTTAAAGCTCCAGCCAACTGTGCAGAAATATTATTCTGTACATAAATTGTCGGTAAAAATCCAACAAGTGCAAACCATTGCCCTGCATAAGTACCAAAAATAAGTGCTAACAACCAGGCCGAAGGATGCTTGAGTGTATGCTTGATTAATGTAAGGACTGAAACTGAGGCCAATTGCTGACTTGGATTTGGTACGAGCCATGCAATAATCAGCATCAATACAAAAGTTAATCCTGCGAAACTAAGCCATACAGCTTGCCAACCAAATTGCGCGATAACAAATGGTGCAACCAATAAAGCAATCCCCATTCCGCCGCCCATGTAAGAACTCCACAGCCCCATCTTGCTACTGATTTGCTCTAAAGGAACTAACTGACGAATAAATGCTGGGCCAGTCAAAGTCACAAGTAAAAAGCCAAAGCCTTCAATGACCCGTAAAATCAGTAACAGGCTTACACTTTGGGCAAAGCTACCAATTGCACTCGCAGCTACTAATAATGCCAAACCTAGCATAATACAGCGCTTAAAGCCTAATCTTTGAGTATAGCTACCAATAAGCAAGGCAAAGCACATTCCAGCGCCTTGTACCAAGGACAGCAATAAACCTGATTGAATGAGACTGATCCCCAACTGTTGCTGGAGCACTGGAATTGCAGGTGGTAATTTTCCAATATGCATTGCCGCAACAAATCCAGCAATGATTATGAGGAGATCTTTAGACAGCCATTTCATGGTAAGCAAACAAACACGGTAAACTTACCAATCAGCTTAACAAGACAATAAAATTATTTTAGTCGTAAAATCAATAAGCTAATATTTAAATCAAATATTTGAATGATCGTTAATTTGTTTACGCACGCGCTTATTCGCATACATTTTCAAATCTGCAAATTCAACCAATTGATCTATAGACTGTGCATCTTCTGGGAACAAAGCCAGGCCGACACTGGCACCAATTTTTAAACTGATTTTTTCAAAGATAAAAGGTAAACCACAATGCTCTGCGATACGATTCATCGCTGCTTGAGCACGTTCGTGATTGGCAATATTGGTTAAAATTACCGCAAACTCATCACCACCTAAACGTGCCACCAAATCATCTTGGCGCGTTTCACTGAGTATTCGCTGCGCAATTTCTTTTAATGCGGCATCACCAATACGATGTCCAAATTGATCATTAATCGGTTTAAGACCATCCATGTCAATCATCAAGATACCTAGGACTTTATTTTCTTGGCGTGCTTTCACAACACCTTGACGTAAAAAGTCGACAAACAACGCACGATTTGCCAAACCGGTTAAACTGTCTTGGGTTGCGAGTTTATATAATTCTTTAGCACCAAAACGAGTAGCATGATACATGGCAGCAGCAATTAGTTCAGACATTAAACTGAGTATATGCAAATCTTCTTGTTTAAATGCATCTACCTGCTCAGAATAGATTTTAAGTACACCGACAGCCTCATCACAGTGCAGCAAAGGTACAACCGCCAGAACGCAAGCCTACGCGGCGACATGCTTCACGATCAACCCGTGTATCATTCTCAGAATCTTTACAGTATAAAGTTTGCTTTTGCTCAATACACATACCAGACAAGCTATTCTGAATATGTAAGCGTAGTCCCAGTAAATGGCTCGCACCATTCGATACAGCACGATAAACCATATCACCATCTTCAGCCAGCTCAACAACTGCCCCTTTTGCATGAGTAATGGCCTGCGCTTGCTCAGCAACAACTGTCATGACTGCATTTAAATCTAAACCTAACTTTGCTATGGCAGTCTGCGTCTGAATTACAGACATCAGTTGACTTGGAGTGGGTCCAATTGGTTTAGACATTATATTGCTCAGACAAACAGCAGATGAATGGGAGTTAGCAAATTTTAAAAACTATTCTTTCACTTGTATAGCCAAGAGCACATGACTTTACAGCCGTTACATAAAAAAGCGTCAACTCATAAGTATAAAATATAGATTTAGCGCTTTAGAGACTGCTTGAATCTATGATCAATATGAACGATAGATAGAAATAAATTGGCCCTAGTTTGATTTTAAAGCATAGATTTGGCTTCGCATGGTCTCTCCATTTTCTAGCATCACCATGACATTCACACGCTCATATTCAGCACCTTCAAATTCATCTAATGCAGCCCAATGTTGTTCTAGATGCACGGAACTAAATACGTATCCATGTACTTGATCTTTCTGTGATGATAAGCGGATTCCTGGGCTTCCCATCGCTGCACCCCAGCCTTCATTTATCAATTCACCAAGCACATAGCCTTTTTGCCATGTCCCACCAATCGCTTCCATCACATGTGCATTTGGTTGCCCTAAACGTAACGTGCCATAAACAAAGAGATGCTGCATCATACTGACCTTCTACTCTTATGACGTATAGTAATGATTGCGCTTTTGCGAAAACTTCGCGAGCTGCTTTAAGAAACCTTCAAAATAACTTTTTTCAGTTTCTTCAGTGCGATAGCCAGCATAAAGCGTTCGACGTAACCCTTGTGGAGATACACAGTCTAAACGACGTGAAGTCACCCAACCTTTTTGTTCATATTCATTAACTACCCAATCTGGCAATGCCGCAATACCACGTCCACTCGCAACCAATTGAATCAACATCTGTGTTAAATCTGTGGTTCGCACTTGTTTAGGTAAAATATTCGCTGGAATAAATAGTTTTGCCATAATATCCAAACGATGCTTATCGACTGGATAAGTGATCAGTGTTTCTTCTGCTAACTCTTGTACCGTGATATGTGGTACTCGAACCAGTGGATGAGTATTAGAAAGAACCAAACGTGATTCATATTCAAAAATTGGGAAATATTCGATTCCTTTCAAACTGATTGGATCGGCTGTAATCAGTAAATCAAATTCGCCTGTTTGTAAAAGCTCATGCGGATTAGATTCAAAACCTGATGCAAAATCCAGATCAACATCCGGATATTGCTGACGATAGACATTCAGTAATGGCATTAACCAATCAAAACAACTGTGACATTCCGAAGAAAAAATAATCCGCCCCGTTTGACCATGCACAATACGTGTAATGTCTGATTGAGCAATTTGTACTTGCGGCAAAATATCATCTGCTAAGCGCAACAAACGTTGCCCAACATTTGAAAATGTCACTGGGCGTGTACGACGGTTCACCACTTCAACACCATACCAATGATCTAATTCTTTCAATTGATGTGAAATAGCAGAAGGTGTTAAACACAAATCATTGGAAGCCGCCACTAATGAGCCGTGTTCTCTTAGGGCAAGCATGGTTTTGAGATGACGTAGTTCCAACATGAAGATAATCTCGTATATAGCAGCAATGCTTTAAAATTTTATATATTCAGCAAAGCATAAATGAATTTATCTCATTTTATCATTTTTTAAATCAATTTTATTCAATATTTAAATTAAGTGAGAGTTAAATCATCACTTCAACTTCTTTTGCATAAATTTTCTTTTAAATTAAAAAAGCCAGATATCTTTCATCTGGCTTTTTAGCTTTAAGTTTATTGATGACAAAAGCATTTATTCGACAAATAAGAGCGCCAATCGCACCTGATCATATCCCATACGAGGACTGGTTAATTCCACAATTGGACGCAATTTAATTGTGCCATCATCATTGTAGTGTGCTGGATCTTGACGCTTATTCAAGCGTTTATAAATTTTGCGAACTTGTTCAACCACATCCTCACCAGGATGCGCAATTGAAATATCCAAACCTTGTTCTTTTTGCAAACGAGCTAAATGATTAATAATCGTCGCAGGTGTTAAGCCACGTTCCACAGCAATATCTTGAATTTCATAACCGTCTTCAAACAATTCTCGCGTTTGATCAAGGGTAGCTGTAGCAAAACTTTGCTTTGTACCAGATTTGGCTAATTTCTTTTCATTGCGCTCAATTTCCGTTTCATTCAACGTACCACCACAATGGCGAATAAAGGCTTTGTGTTGAACAGTCAAATCCGTATCAATGAAATTACTTTCAGCTTCATCTGACAATTCCTGAAAACGCTTATCTGCCTTAATCGCGAGACTATCTAACTCTAATGCCTGCTCATTAAAACCAAGTAAACGTAAGCCTTCGAGTGTTTTTAAACGTGATAAAGCTACATAGCCCTGACCATTTTCAAAAGTATGACTCAGGTTAATTTCAGCTGCTTCTAATGTCATACCTTGAGATTTATGAATGGTGATTGCCCAGGCCAAACGCAGTGGAATTTGCTGAAAACTCGCAATCGTTTTACCATCATCATTATCTACCGACCAAATTTCAGGCTCAACCACTAAGGTTGTACCATCCGTTAGTTTTACTTTCGGTAAAATGCCATATTCATCATCTTCCTCAAAGCCAACCACTTCCCCCAAACTGCCGTTGATATAGCCCACATCAAAGTTGTTTTTAACAAACATGACTTTGGCATTTTTCTTAAGCGTTAAGGTTTCTGGTGCACGGACAGATGATTTTAAAGTTTCTATTAGCTTATCATTCCCATCGCACTGCGCATCAAACTGTTTTGATTCTTGGTCAATTTCATTAAGATGCTTAAAGTTAATACTGTCGACGTCCATGTTATGGGTATATAAACGCGTAAAGGTTTCACCAATATCTTGACTGCGCGTTTGTTGTAAGGCTTGTATATGATTGTCGTTAATTTGCTGGGCACGAATCGCATTTAGAATATCATTGAGATAATCATTACCTTGTCGATGCTGCTCAGTTAAGTAGCAAACACGAAATTTTGCTTCAACCCAAGCTTCTGACATAAAGCAAAACTTATCGCGGTTACGCTCTCCATTGCGACCAACAGGCGGTAACTGAAAGAAATCCCCTGCCACAATCACTTGAATACCACCAAAGGCATCGTCACTTTCTTTAAAAAATTTTAGGACTTTATTGACCAAATTAAGTTGCTTCGCATGCAACATCGAAATTTCATCAATAATCAAAACTTGCGCATTTTCTAAATGTTCTTTTAAGTACTTGCGTTCTTTTAGGCGTTTTAGTTCATCTTCAGAGATTGCATCTTTAATGCCAATCCCTGCCCATGTGTGAATAGTCATACCATTCATATGTGTCGCAGCAATGCCTGTCGAAGCGGTAATAGCCACGGTGACTTTGCGTGCTTTAAGATAGTTAATATATTGATTAAGCGTATAAGTCTTACCTGCACCAGCCGAACCTGTTAAGAATACATTTTCGCCTGCTTTGAGTAGCTTGAGTGCAGTTTCCTGTTTCATAAGACCTATAACCATAAAAGAACGGCTATAGCCTAACGATTTTTGCCACAAAAGTTAAGCTCACTTGGCTAAATGCTTTGCTAAGGCTTCTTATTTTTGTTTAATACTATTGAACCACTGAATAAATTTCTTTGCGACTTCAATCACTTCAGGAGATGCTGGTGTGTTATCAGGATATTCCAACTGATCAAAGATCAATTCATGCTGCTGAATGGCACATCCGAGTGTCATATGTTGCTGTGTTTCAAGTTGGCTTACATGAAAAGCAACATATTCCCCCTCTACAATTTTGTTGCTATAACTCATAGCTAAACAATGTCGACAGCGTTTTGACTCCTCAATAATACGGGTGATAGAGCTCAGCTCTTCAAACGCCCACCCTTCAAAAACCAAAATCGACTGTGGACTCAAAGATGGCCAAATGATTGTGTCATATTCTTTTTTTAATTTATTGATAATTTCTTGTTTTTGAATAGTGTCATGCCATCGTACTGCTTGATAAAACAATCCCTTCCAACTAATATTTTTTGCTATATATTGCCCTGTAAAGACCGCACTTATATAGTCGCGGACATAGGCATCAAATACTGTGACACGCGTATGATTGGATTTTAAATAAAACAATTGTCGAAAATCATGCAATTGAATTTTATGATGATGTAATTGGTTTATAAAATCCCGATTTTCTTGCATTTCTACACGTATATAAGGGACAAGTGCTGTAGGAAGTGTAGCTATACATTCATTTAAATAGAGCATATACGCTTGCATCATACGACTAAGTGGCTGATAGACTTTTTTAATCGCTAAATCATTCAAACCAACACTTTGCCGCATGAATAACAACCATTCATCTAGATATAAAATAGACGGGCTAATAGCAATACGATGATCATCTGTCTTATTTTGTCTATCTTTTAAAATAAATTGCGTATTTTCTTTAGCTTCGAACCAGCCTTGATCTAAAGCTTGTGCAAAACAACGCTGGATAAACAGCTTAACAGCTATGAATTGAAAATATTGCAAAGTCGACAAAATAACTGTGGGATGAATGCGACTGGTATCCACAAAACTCAAGGCTGTCATCGCAACACGTACACTACTATGTTGAAAATGTTGACTGAGCCAATCAGAAACTAAAGCAGGCTGTTTGAATAACCATTTCACTGCCCGCTTACTGTCAAGTATCGGTAATTTTCCAACTTTCTTTTGCCATACTGAATTGTGATTTAAAAAATGCGCTTGCGAAAGTAAATCCTGCTTATGCCAAGCATCGCGTTGCATTAACCGTATAAATCCCAATAGATTAGGTCGCTCGTGTACATGATCCATTAATAAAATAATGTCATCTACATGTTCATTCAATTCATTTAAATTAAATCGCTCTGGATAAGCCAGTGTCATAATACGATAGATATCAGCATCTAAAAATTGCGCTGCTGAAAAGCAAAACTCATCATAACTATCCATTAAGGATTGAATGCTTAATAATGTCGGATCATCTAAATAACTCAAGCAAAACATCTGCTGAAATAGTGTCACTACTTGTTTTGGAATAGGTTGTTGCGTTTGAACATAATCACGCATCACATCATGTTGATAGCAGTTCTGCCTCATCATCAATTGATCAATAATCTCTGCTTGCACCAAACTCATCTGCGATATGAAATTCGATATGCGCTCAGCCCCATCTAGCCACACATATACATGCTCAAAAATTAAAGTCCGTAATTGCTGAGCTTTATTACGCAAAAAAAGTGAATGCTGCGTCTTTAAATCACCTGTTAGAAAATAAATATCATGTAAAAAAAAGTCTTCAAGCGCTTCAAACTGCGGATATTGACTGTAAAAAGAAGCTATTTTTATGGGTTTAATTGGACTTCGAGGAAATTGAGCACTCAAAGATTTTGTGCTTTGAAATTGAATCTCGCAACAACCATTTAACACACTTACTTTATGTGCAGTGGAATCAATTTTAAAAAGATTTTGTGCATTAATGGCACCCACAATCGCCAACTGCTCTTGATAAAGTTGTTCTAAAACAGGTGAAATACGAATAATCTGCAGAGCAGTTTCTTGTAAATGTTGTTCTCGTTGCGGCTTTGCACTGTTCCCCTTCATTTCCGCACCCAATGACCTTGATTATTTTTCAAGCTCATAATATATGCTGCTGAAATAGATTGAGCCAGTGATTTAGATCAATGGTATTAAAATGCTTGAAAACTCAACATGACGCAGAAGAAAAGTTTTTAATATTATTTGGAAGAATGATGTTGCGCGCGAACCTGTTTCAAATTGGCTAATGCGGCATATATATCGAGTTGTAGTTGTTCACGGTACAGTTTTAATTCATCAATGCTTTGAATATGCTTCAGACTCTGTCTAGGCATAAATTGAAAATAGAAAGGAATTCTTTTCGGGATAATTCGTTTTGGCAAAGATGGGATCACATCACCATGGCGCAATAATTGATCAAGTTTTTCTATTTTTAAAAGTTGCTTAAACCAACGATTTTCCACAATAGCACTGGCATCAAAACCCAATTCAAAAACTTCATCACCGCCTAACGCAGCAAAAGGCACAATGTCATAATCAAACTCTTGAGCCAGTTTTAAGAAGCCGTAACGCTGCTTCCAAATCAATTGATAAGCTTCACCTTTACGTTTTAATACTTCACGACCACCGCCAGGAAAAACCAAGATTGAATAACCTTGTTGCATCACGGATCGTACATAGTCTTGAATACCTCGCACGGCACCAAACTTTTTCACCATGCCACGCCATCCAGGCAAATAAAAATGGCTATGATCAGCAATACTGACCACAGCCACTTTATGTTCATTGTAGAGATAATCAATAATTAATGGTGAATCTAGAACCCCATAAATCGTGTGATTTCCTACATACATTGCAGGTTTAGATGCATCAATATATTCCGCGCCTAAAAATGTCGGTGTGAAATACATACGGGATAAAACGCTTAAACGCTTTATCCACTTTGCATCGTGCTCAACCTGCAACGTTATTCCTTATGCAGCGTCGTGCTTTTGCACAAGTACAGAACCGACTGAGTAGCCTGCACCGAATGAGCAAAGAACACCGTATTCACCATCGTTTACTTCGTTTGCTGTACGGTGTAATGCAATGATTACCCCGGCAGATGAAGTATTGGCAAATTCATCAAGAATGATTGGGACTAGATCTGGTTGCGCATGTTCTTTGCCCACAACCAATTTTAGAATCAATTCATTCATGCTGGCATTGGCTTGGTGTAACCAGAAGCGTTTCACATCTGTCGCAGCAATCTTATTGTCTTCAAGTTGCTTAGTGATCATTTTCGCAACCAATGGACAAACTTCTTTAAACACTTTACGACCGTCTTGACGGAAACGGTTATTGTCAATGTCAGCATCTACTTCGCTTAGGTTTAAGTAACCGAAGTTGTTGCGAATGTTGTTTGAAAATTGAGTGAACAGATCGATATCTAAAACTTCAAAGCCTGCTTTGGTTTCAGTTTCTTCAATGATTGATGCAGTTGCAACATCACCAAAGATGAAATGGCAGTCACGTAGACGGAAATCTGTATGACCCGAAGTAATCTCTACATTCACCAATAAAACACGACGTGCGCCTGCTTTAATCGCATCGTAGGCTTGTTTAATACCAAACGTTGCCGCAGAACATGCCACGTTCATATCGTAAGCATAACCTTGGATACCCAACGCAGTTTGAATTTCAATTGAAACGGCTGGATATGCACGTTGAATGTTAGAGCATGACAAGATCACAACATCGATGTCTTCAGCAGTCACACCCGCATTTTCCATCGCTTGCTTTGCAGCAGCTACGCCCCATTCCGCTTGAATAGACAATTCATCATTTGAACGTTCATGCAATACTGGACGTAAACGTTTTGGATCTAAAATACCGCTTTTTTCAGCAACATAACGTGCTTTTACGCCAGATGCTTTTTCAATGAATTCTGCACTTGAACCACGACGTGCTTCTAACTCGCCTGCTTCAATTTTTTCAGCGTTATCGCTGTTATACTGTTCCACATAAGCATTTAAAGCTTCAACTAACTCTTCGTTAGTAATTACGTCTTCTGGATGATAAAGACCTGTACCCGTAATGCGGATGCCCATGTAAAACTCCTTGTTCAGATTACCTATATCTTAACTGATTCCAAGCTTATCCCATACTTTTTGTAAGCGAGACGGAGAAATTGGCATCTTTGTCTTCATCGGTTGAGAGAATAAAGATATGCGTAACTCCTCAACCATGAAATACAATTCTTTAAGGCGAGTGTCGTTTTTAAACTTAAATAATTTTTCCATCCATGGGTCAACTTGATCAATGGCAGAATTGTCCCTTTGTAGATTATTTGGCAAGCGGTCTAAACGCAAGATCAATGCTTTCAAATAACGTGGAAATTCAAGCCACACATCGGAAGTTTTGCCATAAACAAAGTCCGCAAGTTGCATCAAATCCAACTGATCTTCAATGTCATCGATGTTCTTTCCGAACACAGAATCATCTAAAACCAACAATTTCCGGCGAATTTCCTGCCATTGAATGTAAGTTTCACTCAAAACAGCCAATGCCTGTTGTCCATGAGTTAAGAAAGATTTTTTTACATTTAAAATGAGGTTTTGATACTCCTGCACATTGACAGGAAGCTCATTTATTGAAAGCTGCAGTGTGGCATAAACTAACATTTGTTCAAGTTTTGCCTTATCCCCCAACGGCGAATAAGCCAATGCCAATGGTTTAGAAATTTGCTTTTTTAACTGTCGAATCAAATCGCCCAGTTGCATATGTACAAGATGAATGATCCCTTCACGATGCTGTTTTACCGCTTCAGCTTGATCATTGAAGGTTTGAATTACTACACCTGATTCGTCTTTTGCGGTTAATGCAGCAAAATCTTTCGATGGCACCAAGGCTTGGTATTGTTTCACCACAACGCCTGTGACTTTTTGCGATGCCTCAAACACAAAACTTTCTGGGAACGTTTTAAACTCGCCTTTCAGCTGTTTTACTGGACTATGAGTTTCTGTACGACAACGGGCTTTTAATTCATCCAGATCACGACCTTGCTCAATCACACGACCTTTTTCATCAATGACTTTAATTAGCGGTAATAAATATTGCTCAACTCGTTCCCACGAAAAATCTTTTTCCGTGATTTGCTCACCACGTAATTGGAATGCCAAGAAACTAAAAATATGCTCCCGTAAATGTACCGCATCCACACGATTCATTAACTTTTTCGCTGTGTCAGGAATGGGCACCAAATGACGACGTTTATCTTTTGGCAAAGCTTTGAGCAAGGCTTCGATTAAATCTTGACGCCAACCAGGAATGCCCCATGACCAAATATTTTCATCCACTTGCGGTAAAGCTTGCACAGGTATTTTAACAGTTGCACCATCTTCATCATGACTTGGGTCAAAGCGATAACTTGCTGCTAAACGCAGCTCACCATTGCGCAAATAGTCTGGGAATTGCTGCGTCGTTGGACGGTCATTCATCCAAAGTGCATCATCATCTACAAATAAATAACGCGGATTCTGTGGTTCGACAGTCGCACGCCAGTCTTCAAATGAACGGCGGCTAGCAACATCTTCCGGCACTTTAGACGCATAGAACTGGTAAATTGTTTCTTCATCCACCACCAAATCACGACGACGTAATTTATCTTCTACACGTTCAACTTCTTCAAGCTTCAGCAAATTGTGTTTTAAAAATGGCGGTGTAATACCTAAATGACCTGTGGTTAAGGCATCTCTTAAGAAAATTTCATGTGCGGCAGGCTGATCTACTTTTTCATAGTTGATTGGACGACGCGGCTCAATGATCAAACCAAATAAAGAAATTTGATCATAAGCATTCACCACACCGGCTTTTTTCGACCAATGCGGCTCAAAGTAATGATGTTTCAGTAAATCCCCCGCAGCCAATAAAATCCATTCAGGTTCAATTTTCGCTAAAGTACGAATATAAACTTGAGAGGTTTCCACCATCTCAAAAGCCATCACCCACGGCGTATTGGTTTTATGCAAAGTCGATGCGGGGAAAATACGTGCTTTTTGCTGACGCACTGCCATAAATACGTTGCGTTCATCAGTCTTATTAGCAATAAACGAAAGTAAACCTGTCAGCAGCGCGCGATGCAGATTTTCATAACTGGCTTTCTTTTCATTAAAAGAAAGTTTTAAGCCTTGCGCTAAATCGACCAATTGCTCGTGAGTCTTTTTCCACTCACGTAAACGCAGCCAACTCAGGAAATGATTGCGTGCAAAGGTACGACGTTTGTTCTCACTCATCTCACGGTTAGCCACCAAGGCTTCCCAGAGCTTGATATAAAATAAAAAGTCCGAATCCGCTTCGCGGAATAAAGCATGTTTTTGATCCGCTTGCATTTGTTTATCGGCAGGACGCTCACGCGGATCTTGCACTGCTAAAGCCGCAACAATAATCAAAACTTCATTTAGGACACCAAAATGTGCACCACCCAAAATCATTCGGGCAAGTCGTGGGTCAATCGGCATTTTTGCCATTTGTTGACCGATTTTAGTTAAAGCACCCTCATTGTTCTGTTTTTTGTGCTTCGTATTGTTTGCTGTCGTTTCTAATTTCGCTTGATCCGCTTTGGCCGATTTATCTTTTAATGCGCCAAGCTCAATTAACAGCTTACGACCATCATTCACTAAGCGATGATCAGGCGGTTCAATGAAGTCAAAATCTTCTAATTCGCCAAAACCTAAACTTTGCATCTGTAAAATCACCGATGCCAAGTTGGTGCGTTTAATCTCAGGTTCGGTAAATTCAGGGCGACTCATAAAGTCTTCTTCTGAATACAGACGAATACACACACCTGGTGCAATACGACCACAACGCCCTTTACGTTGATTGGCAGCCGCCTGTGATACTGCTTCAATCGGTAAGCGCTGCACACGTGAACGATAGTTATAACGCGATATACGTGCAAAGCCGCTATCAATCACATAGCGAATATTAGGTACGGTTAATGCCGTTTCCGCCACGTTCGTGGCAATAATAATGCGTCGTCCACCACCAGATGGATTAAAAATTCGTTGTTGCTCAGCTAAAGCCAGTCGTGCATACAAAGGCAATACTTCAGTATGGCGTGGGCCAAATTTCTGCAGGGTTTCTTGTAATTCACGAATTTCTTGTTCAGTACTGGCGAAAATCAAAATATCCGCATGTTCAGGATGGCCTTTTTCCTGTGCATCTTGAAAACATTCTTCTACCGCTGAAACCACGGCACGCGGTAAATTTTCTTCAAAATCATCAAACTCATCGTCATCACTGCCAACAATGCTCAGCTCTGAAATTGGACGATAACGGAGTTCTACCGGAAAGCTACGACCTTCCACTTCAAAGATAGGCGCACCATTAAAGTAATTTGAAAAACGATTTACATCTAAAGTCGCCGAGGTAATGATGACTTTTAAATCTTTACGACGTGGCAAGAGCTGCTTTAGATAACCCATAATGAAGTCGATATTCAGCGAACGTTCATGCGCTTCATCGATAATAATCGTGTCGTATTTATTTAAAAAACGGTCATTAGAGAGTTCAGCGAGCAAAATACCATCCGTCATTAAACGAACAATCGAATCTTGCGAACCTTGCTCGTTAAAACGGACTTTAAAAGATATTGACTCACCGAGCTTCTCACCAACCTCTTCAGCAATACGCTGTGAAACACTACGTGCAGCCAATCGACGTGGTTGGGTATGACCAATTAAGCCTGTTAAACCTCGCCCAGCAAGCATGGCAATTTGCGGTAATTGTGTTGTTTTACCCGAACCCGTTTCACCCGCAACAATAATCACCTGATGCTGCTGAATCGCTTCAATTAGTTTGTCCGCATACTGCGTAACAGGTAAATCTTGATTTAATTTAATATTGGGAATGCGGGCAATCCGTTCGCGGACTTTGGCATTTGATTTTTCAAACAGTTCTTCATACTGTTTTTCGTTGGCGTCTTTCCCCTTACGCAATCGATTTAAACGGTGTGCATCACGAACCATCACCATTTTTTCTACATTTAAATCTTTCGCCACCAAGAGAACGCCCTATCACTATCTTAAAACACGATATTCTACTCGGTTTTATAACGATTCCCAATGTAGCTTTCATTAAAGTCTTTGCATTCAAATCTTTTTTGCACTATTCCCAGGCCTGCAAGCTTCAACGTTTTAGATAATCAAATCACAACACCACTGAGCGACACAAAATTTTTAACCAATATAGATATAAATCAACACACGATATAAAAGTAAACCTTAAACAGCTTTTATATATTGAATGGATTCAAAGATTCATCGGAGAATTTAGGCCATTTTTTGAAAAAAATTAAAAAGCCCCCCTTGAATTAAGCACTAAACATCTCCATATCTGTACAGGGCATAATTCAAGTCTTTGTTGTCATCTAATCCACATATATGTTCGGTTAAATGAGAAGAAATACTTGTCTGTTGGGAAATAGCTAAACATAGGTTAATTCGGTTTTCCGATATTAGTTATGTAAAAATACTATTTCAGCAATAAGAAAAATTTCTGTACCCTATTGGAAATCAAATACAAACCTCAATCATGGAGACAATGATGAGCTTAATTAATACTGAAGTTAAACCATTTAAAACAACAGCTTTCCAAAACGGTCAGTTCATCGAAGTAACTGAAGCTGATCTTAAAGGTAAATGGTCTGTAGTATTCTTCTACCCAGCTGACTTTACTTTTGTTTGCCCAACTGAACTTGGCGACCTTGCTGACAACTACGAAGAATTCAAAAAACTAGGTGTTGAAATCTACTCAGTTTCTACTGACACTCACTTCACTCACAAAGCTTGGCACGATTCTTCAGAAGAAATCAAAAAAATCCAATACGTAATGGTTGGTGATGCAAACTGGACTCTTGCTAAAAACTTTGACGTATTAATCGAAGCTGACGGTCTTGCAGATCGTGGTACTTTCGTTATCGATCCAGAAGGTAAAATCCAAATCGTTGAAATCAACGCTGGTGGTATTGGCCGTGATGCTTCTGAACTTCTTCGTAAAGTTAAAGCTGCTCAATACGTACACGCTCACCCAGGCGAAGTTTGCCCAGCTAAATGGAAAGAAGGCGACGCAACTCTTGCTCCTTCAATCGACCTAGTTGGTAAAATCTAATCTGCATTAGATTGAACTGATTCAAAAAACCACGCAATTAGCGTGGTTTTTTATTCTTGTCATTTTGAAGTTATATGCATCTACATCACACAATAAGCCGAAAATCTGACACATGGCGATTTTTTAATATTATTGATGAATTTAGACAAATCCAAATTTACACACGCACTATAAAAAACTTGAAAACGACCTTTTTAGCTACTTATATCAATCTATAAAGTTCAGTATTTTTAACATAATATTTTATCCATTTCGCTTTAGGTTGGGAGAAGTTAATCAATGAAATGCATCATGCTATTTGCCTGCTTAGTCAGTTGTTCGATTCCTAGCTTTGCAGCCATCTATTGTGATGGTCAAATCAAACATCAAACGATCCGTGATGATATAAAAATTAAAAAAAATTGCTTATTAGAAGGTTTAATTATTTATGGTGACGTGATTTTACAAAATGGATCTAGCCTAGAACTCAAAGATAATCACTTGAACGGTAATATTGAAGCAGCAAACAACTTTTCAAAAATTATCGCTCAACACAATCACATCAGTGGAGATGTCAATTTTATCCAAGGGAAAAACATTCAATTACGTCATAATCAAATTTCTGGCGACCTAAAGCTAAATAAAAACAGTGGCACTATCGCGATTACGGATAATGAAATCGCAGGCAATTTAATTTGCGCAGAAAACACTTTCACAATGAATGGCAGTAACAATCAAGTCAAAGGCAACAAAAGCGAGCAATGCCGAACGTTCTAAGGACTCGAATTTTAGAATCATGCGCGAAAATATTTTACTTATTTCCACAATAAAGCATGCTATTTTTATGGAAAGTTTTACTATTTTTTAAGCTATGCTTATTCAGATAAAACTTTAATTTTTAACAAATCTGCAATACTTCAACATACGGATATAGCTTAGTTTCAAAATATAAAGACCTTCATCTGCAACACAACGATAACGATGCATTAAGGGGGATGTTTATGACTACAACTGCTGTAACTTCTTGGAAATATAGTTCTTCTTCACGATACTTAAAAATTTTTTATGCCAATGGTGCTGGCGATTTATTTTATCCAGTTTCACCATTTATTTATGATAATTTACTACGATGTAGCGACAAAACAGCATTTGTACACAAATACTTAGAATACGATCTACATTTTTCTAGGGTTTCTTTACAAGGATAGTTTTTCACAGTTTTCTAATAAAAATCAGGGCTAAACACCCTGATTTTACTTAACGTAATGATTTAAGTCTTTCTAGATTAATCTCGGAAAGTCACCATAAACACCCCTGCCCCAATGTTTAAAGTCGTACTCACAAAGCGATTATCTTGCTCAACCATTTTTATAAAGTCAGCCACATCATTCGCATGTGACAGAACATTATCCACAATCAATACACCACCTTGTTTATGCATAATTTGGGATAGATATTGCCAATATTGCACATAAGCATCACGTTCTGCGTCCAACAAAATCAAATCATAACTTTGCTTTAAATTTTGCAAAAAGATCAGTGCATCCCCTTGATAAAAATGAATATAATTAATCAATTGCAAATGCTGTGCGTGCTGTTTGGCTTGAATAATACGAGAATCATCTATTTCTATGGTATCCACATGTCCTTGTGTAGCTTTCGCTGCATCAGCCAACCATAGCGTTGAATACCCTGTTGATGTTCCTATTTCTAAAATCTGCTTTGCCTGCTTAAGGCGAATTTGTATCGCTAAAAATAATGCTGAATCTGGTTCAATATTGCGATAGCGCGCTAAACGATGATCTTGTGCAGCATCATGCGCGGTGAATGCAACATACAACTGCTGCATATAATTTTTGAAATTAGCATCCATGCTCATGGCAATATCCTTTCTTTCTATTACTTACAACTACTCTAGGACTTACGCACTATTATTTATAGATTCTCTGTGGTAGCAGATGATTTTTATCGAGAATAAAGTCATCAATGAAGTTTTTGATAACTGGTCTAAATAATTTCTTCTGCCAACGATATACATTTTC
>NZ_VOYM01000112.1:0-6791 GCF_013420285.1 Acinetobacter sp. YH01019 | reverse complement strand
TCGCAAGAGATGCGATGGATGTCTGGTGATTTGTAGTCATAAATTTTAGTCCCCACTTGTTTTTAAGTGGGGACTAAATTAAGGCTTATAGGATGAATTCATAAGGTGTGTTCAGCGGACGCTTACCGTCAAGCACCACGAGATGGCTTAAGTACCGCGATGCAACCTTCTATATGGAATCGTTTGCATATCGATCCGTGGTTAACCACATTTATCATTTTAAATGCGGCACTCGGTTTAGTGACTTTATATAGTGCGTCTGGTCAAAATATCAGCATGGTCATTCGACAGAGTATAAGTTTCGCCATTGGCTTGGTTGTCATGTTTAGTCTGGCGCAGATTCCACCTAAGGTTTATCAGACTTTCAGCCCTTTTTTCTATGTATTCGGTTTACTTTGTCTAATTGCAGTCATGTTGGTTGGTGAAGTGCGTATGGGTGCGCAGCGTTGGCTAAGCATACCCGGTGTTGCAAGTGTTCAACCCAGTGAATTTATGAAAATTGGCATGCCGATGATGATGGCATGGTATCTATCCAAGTATGCTCTTCCACCAAAGTTTAAACAGATCTTTATTGCGCTGATATTAGTGGGTGTCCCTTTCTTATTAATTGCAGAACAACCCGACTTAGGTACATCTGCCTTAGTCCTTGCAAGCGGTATATTTGTATTGTTTCTTAGTGGCTTACCATGGTGGATGATTGGAAGTGCACTCGGTGCCGTTGCTGTACTCATTCCTCTCACTTGGGAGTTTTTACTACAGGATTATCAGAAAAAACGTGTCATGACTTTATTTGACTCTGAAGCAGATGCCTTAGGTGCGGGTTGGAACATTATTCAATCTAAAACGGCCATTGGCTCAGGTGGTATGTCGGGAAAAGGCTTTTTACAAGGCAGCCAATCACATCTGCATTTTTTACCCGAAGGTCATACAGATTTCATCATTGCGGCCTATTCTGAAGAATTTGGTTTTATTGGTATCTGTATTTTAGTTGTTCTGTATTTCGCTATCATCTTTAGTACTCTGCAAATTGGCTTAAATAGTTTCCATAACTATGGTCGATTGCTTGCCGGCGGCCTAGGTTTGTCTTTTTTTGTATATGTATTTGTGAATGCTGGCATGGTCAGTGGTATCTTACCCGTAACAGGTATTCCTCTACCTTTTATGAGCTATGGCGGCACAGCCATCATTACTTTAATGGCTGCTTTTGGCCAGGTGATGGCCATTCATACTCATCGCTAATGAAATTGGAATTTTTTTATTTATGTTAAATCGAAATTTTTATAAAAAACTTACACATATTGGCATTGTTGTCGGTTCTCTTTCTTTGACTAGTTTCTGTCAAGCCAACGACTTTCAATCTCATCCAGCCTATGCAGCCTTTAAACAAAATACCATGCAAACCTATGGTTTAAGTGAGAGTCAAGTTGACTGGGCCATGCAAGGTAGTAAAAACTTGCCCAACATTATTAACATTATGAATCGCCCTGGTGAATCAAAGCCTTGGTATCAATACAAAACCAACTTTTTAGCAGAGAGTACGATTCAACGTGGTGTGCGTTTTAAAAACCAATATGCAGATACATTAAATCGTGCAGAACAACAGTTTGGCGTACCACAATCTGTAATTCTCGGTATTTTAGGTGTTGAAACAGGATATGGCAGCAATAAAGGTAACTTTATTACCCGTGATGCACTTGCAACTTTAGGTTTCGGCTATGAACGCCGTGCGCAATATTTCCAAGATGAACTCGCAGCACTGATCGCTTGGTCATATAAAGATGGTGTTCCAACCAATTCTGTTGTGGGTTCTTATGCAGGTGCAGTTGGATATCCTCAATTTATGCCAAGCAACATTCCAAAATTTGGTGTGGATTACGACGGCAACGGTCATGTTGACCTTCGAAATTCAGCTGTAGATGCCATTGGCTCAATTGCAAACTACCTTGCAAATTATGGTTGGCAGCGTAATCAACCTATTGCCTTTGCCGCACGCTACTCAGGTAACAATCCAGATTCAATTATTGCCAAAGATTTAAATCAACCAACGCCGTACGGTGTTTTAAAGGCACAAGGCGTAACCCCTATGAATCCATTGGTAAAAATTGATGACCTCGATTTAGTCAATGTCATTCAATTGCAAGATAGTTATGGGCCAATTTATTACATTACCTACCCTAACTTTCAGGTCATTACTACCTACAATAAAAGCCGTATGTATGCGACAGCGCTGTGGCTTTTAGGCACTGAAATTACCAGTCGATAAGACTGGTGATTTACCAATAGATATAAAAGTCAATCTTTTTTTTAATTAAAATGGCTAAATTTCGCGCTTATTACATACAATGTTACAATATTGATCATTTTATGATCAATAAGTGTTATTTTTTTAGACAATTTCAAAGTATTTTAATTAAACACTAGACAGCCCTGTTAGCGCATGAATATTATCCATCTCGTTAAATGTAGTTGCAAAAGTGAAATATCAGACGTGTTTGTACGGATATCAGCGACTTAGTTGGATCAGACAAATATGCCATTGGGAGATAAACAATGCAGTCATCGATTATTAAATATGCCTTAGCGGTTGCCACGACAGTAGCCCTAAGTCAGTCACAAGCAGAGATGGTTCAATCATCGTCATTCAATCATGACAATGATAATTCTCGTCTAGCTGCACGTGTATTAAACAAAGAAGCTCAAAGCTTTAATTCAAATTTTACTAATTTAAGTAGCCTTTCAATCACTGAGCGTTCTGGCGATAAAATTCGTCGTGAAACAATCGCTGCTAAAATCGAAATCCCTGAAGATGAGCCTTCAGTGATTGAAAAGTTAAATACTGTTGCGTCTAACACTGTACGTAAATTCAGCCAAACAGGTACAGCGTCATGGTACGGTCGTCAATTCCATGGCCGTAAAACTGCTAGTGGTGAAACATTCGATATGAATGCATTAACCGCTGCTCACCGTAGCTTGCCACTCAACTGCTTTATTCGTGTAACCAACCGCAATAACGGTAAAAGTGTCGTTGTGAAAGTCAATGACCGCGGCCCATTCCATGGCAACCGAGTTCTAGATTTATCTTATGGTGCTGCAAAGCAATTAGGTATTACTAGTGCAGGTACAGCAAATGTCAGCATCGAGCGTGTAGACGGACCAAACTCATAATCCCAAATGAGTGACTGCATTTAACAAAACCACGCTTAGCGTGGTTTTTTATTTCCAGCACTTCATCCCCCTCACATTTTGAATATCCATTTTCGGTTTTTTCTATTTTTGACGCATTCTGAGTTCTGGTTTATATTTTGAACAATATTTCCATGATCAAGGATCGTCATGAAAACAATCAGTGAATGGTTTGATGAATATAGTGAAAGCCATCAGAACCAAACCAATAAATTAATCCATTGGGTTTGCGTTCCAACCATCTATTTTTCAATCGTAGGCATCTTGGCACATTTTAGTGTTTTACTTACAACGCTTCTTTTAGTACTTGCCTTTATTTTTTACGCGCGCTTAGACATCGTGCTTGCCGTCGCTATGGCTGTATTAACATCGGTTTTAGTGTGGCTAATTTGGGTCTTACCTGTAGGCTACGGATTTTATATTGGCTTATTCATTTTGGCCTGGATTGGGCAGTTTTACGGGCATAAAGTAGAAGGTAAGAAGCCATCTTTCTTCAAAGATCTTCAATTCCTCCTCATTGGCCCAATTTGGTGTATGGATACTTACCTAAACAAAGTACTACCAAATTGGAAAACTCGCCAAAAAACGCAAATGACAAGCATTTAGAGTACACTTAAATTTTAATTTGAAGAAAAGAGCTTTTTAACAGCTTTCTAGGTGCTTTTCCCCCTATTTTTTATATGGCTTTTTCAATACTATTTAGAATAAAACCACGTAAATATAAAAATAGAAAAGCACCAAACTTAAACTAATACTTAAAAGTAATTTTCGAGTTATACACGTGATAAGAATGGTCAATAGTGCGCCATAAAAATAGCTATTGGCCCATACCCCTTTCCACTCACCCTGTTCAAAAAAAATCACAGGACTAACAATTGAAATCATTAAGCAAGGTGCAGCATATTTCAACATATACAAGGCAAAGTTTGGCAAGCGAATCGTGGTTTTAGGTTCAAGAAATACATAGCGATTAAAAAAAGTGACAGCGGTCAACACAAACAATAAGTACCAACTCATGACTTGCTCCGCATAATATCCAACATTGCTGTAATTGCCATGCCAATCATACCCGCCGCTGCTAAGATTGCGGCATCAAAATTAAGCCAACTAAAAAATACTGCGAGTAATGCAGAAATTGTCATTCCTATGATTGCTAAATGATCTCTCATCACCAAAATAGCCATAACAATAAAAATAACCACAATGGAGAATTCCAAATGCAACACGGATAAGTCCGGAACGATTCTGGCTAAGTAAATCCCAACAGCACTAAAAGCCACCCAACTTATATAAAAGCTAAAACCCGCACCAATCAAATAACGGTAAGAATAATCTGGTTCACGCAGCACTGCTGTTGCATACAATTCATCCGTCAGGAAAAAACCCAACAGTACTCGCTTAAAGAATGGCAGCTTTAGAGCGTGATGCCTAAGTTGCAACGCATAAATAAAATGCTGACTGGTTAAGAAAAATATTGTCAGCACAATACTTAAGATAGATGCACCTGCTGACAGCATACTCAAACTCACCAATTGGGCTACACCCGCAAACACCAAAACTGACATGCCAAGTGCCTGCATAACACTTAAACCCGTATTGATTGCGACCGACCCTGCCAATATCCCCCAAGGAATAACGGCAAATGATAAGGGCAACATATCCAGCGCCCCTTTCCAAAAGCCCAAAGGGGCTCTATTTGGTGTGAGCTGATTTGTGTCGTATTTCATTTTAAATATTGCATCTCTATACGTGTGCAAATACTTTAAAATGAGCTTTAGTATTAAGACTTGAACAAAATTGCTGAGTTAAAGCTTTTAAGTATTTTTTCTAAGACGAGTATTTCTTGTAATTGTTTTTAAACCTAACATTTTATAAAAAATCTAAGATAAACCTTCTTAATGATTCAGCATGTATTGTGCAGGGGTACAACCAAGGGCTTTTTTAAAATGTCGATTAAAATGACTTTGATCTGAAAAGCCACATAATTGTGCTGTAAGCGCGATATCTTGACCAGTTTTTAATAATTTTAAAGATTTATGTAAGCGGCATTGCACCAACCATGCATGCGGTGGCAAGCCCGTATATTTTTTGAATTGTCGCAATAAATGCCAAGGACTCAATCCTACAATAGCTGCAAGATCAAATAATTGGTGATCTTTTTCTGGCTCATTTGCTAAGATATCTTGAATAAGCTGTATCTTTCTTTGTGCTTCTGGCAGATTTTGTAATGTTGGTTTTGTCTTTGCATGACGACTGAGTAAATAAGCCAAGGTCGATAAAAATAAGCTTTCTTTAAATAATGTATTTTGTGGTTGAATCAATAAGTCAAATAACAAATTTAATTGGATTGCCAGACCTTCATCATGCACAACTGCTTGCGGGAACCACGGAGCACTCCACGTCCTTTTAAAAAAATCCGTACTGATCTCAGCCATCATTTCAGGGGTTGGGTAAATTGCACGGTAGCACCAGCCTGAATCAACTGCAGATGAACCAGTATGTACCTCATCTGCATTCACCAAAATAATGTCACCTTTGGGTGCAATATGCTAATTACCAGTTCGCAAGAACGATTGCGCCCCTTCATCAATTAAACCGATACAATAACCTTCATGGGTATGTTTGGAAAATTCGGTTTCCTGATAAGATGCTTTCAGGAGCTCAAGTCCGCCTAATTCTTGAATATGCCAATAATCGACAAATTCATGTGCTTCTTTCTCTTGCATAACCGATTCCAGATCATCAACATTTTACTTTAACGTCTAAATTCGAGCTGCATAGAACAAAATTGCTCTCTTGTTAGTTTTTATTTTATAACCACTTTCAAAAAATGACGATTAAACACTGCAACCAATATCAGAACTATTGTGAAAATGATTAGTCGTTATTATTGATATGTTTTCCCGTTATGCTTTAACCAACCATCTGCATGGCGACCGTTAGGATCATGATGCGTCCAATGCATCACACCACCTTTATCAGAATATTCATACTCACCATAAAATTGTACTGTATCGCCTTTGTTTAAAGAGTCAATGCGTGGTGCTAAATCAATATTATGTGCGACCAATAAGGTCTGCCTATTTGATAATTCCAAAAGAAATTTCTGATGTCGACTACCCTCATTATCATCACGCAGTACCGCAATGACTTTACCAGAACCCTCAACCTGAACATTACTCAGCTTCTTGCTATATGCTTGCGCTATTAGTTCAGTGCCATGCGTAACTTTTTCTTCAGTCTGCTGCGTTGTTACTTCAGTTGCAGCTTTTGGCGTGTCAGGTACTGTCGCCTGCACATTCTCAGTTTTTTGTTGTTGCAGATCAATTCCATAATAAGCAGCAACTAATGCAACAATAACGCCGCCAATGGTTAGATTTGTTTTATTCGCCATAACATCAATAAATTCAATATTTGTCGCTAAGTATATCTTTGAAAATTAACCAATCACCAGTTTATCTACAATTCTTTATAGTTTTACTGTAAGCGTCCGCTGAACACACCTTATGAATTCATCCTATAAGCCTTAATTTAGTCCCCACTTAAAAACAAGTGGGGACTAAAATTTATGACTACAAATCACCAGACATCCATCGCATCTCTTGCGA
>NZ_VOYM01000111.1:0-6894 GCF_013420285.1 Acinetobacter sp. YH01019 | reverse complement strand
TTAACACAACGCGGTTGGCTGGATGTACCTTCACATGAGTGGATTTACCAGTACATTTATCAAGATAAATCAAAAGGCGGTAAACTTCATCTACATTTAAGGCATCAGAAGAAATATCGAAAACGCGGTTACAAAAACACGGATCGTAGGGGTCAAATCATTGATAAAACAAGTATTCACTGCCGACACCAGGTCATTGATCAACGACAACGTTTAGGAGATTTCGAAGGTGACACGGTGATTGGTAAACATCATAAAGGTGCTTTATTGACTCTCGTTGATCGAAAGAGCCTGTATGTACATATTGTTCATTTAGGGCCAACAAGAGCATCCTCTCAAACGATTACTTGTGCATTAGATCGTTTACAAATGAGCCATGCTTATAGTGTGACATTTGATAATGGCAAAGAATTTTCCGAACACAAAAGAATTACTGATGCTGGCATAGAGACGTATTTTGCTGATCCTTACAAGTCTATTCAGCGAGCTAGAAATGAAAATACGAATGGTTTAATCCGTCAATATCTGCCAAAATCATCATCGTTTGATGGCGTGTCAAACGAACAAATAGAGCAGATAGAATTCGCACTCAACCATCGTCCTAGAAAAACACTAGGTTGGTATACACCGAGTGAAGTTATGGCTGGTTTTTATACTGTTGCACTTGCCGCTTGAATCCGCCTAATTTTAAATCTGACTCTGAATGTAATTCTCTATACCAACAGATTCAACTAAATCAAGCTGAGTGGTTGTCCAATCCAACCATTCTTCTTCTTTTTCTAAGATTTCTTGAGCCAGATCTCGAGTGACATAGTCTAACTGTTCTTCCGCTAGCTTAACCGCTACTTGAATGGCTTCGATGTTCTCTTTGACTTTACGTATATCACAATTTAAGACTTCAACCGTGTGCTGACCGATATAGAGTTTACCGAGGTGTTGCAAATTAGGCAGGCCTTCTAAAAATAGAATGCGTTCAATAATTTTATCGGCATGCTTCATTTGACGGATTGATTCTTTATATTCTGCAGAACCGAGTTGCTCAATGCCCCAATCGTTAAACATGCGTGAATGAAGAAAATATTGATTGATTGCAGTTAAATGATGATAAAGCACCTGATTTAACTGATTAATTACATCACGATTGCCTTTCATGTCAGACTCCTTAACTGCATGTATTTAAATGAATTCATTTAAAATTTAATTATGACTAGAAATATCTTAAACAACAATAGGCGACTTTGCGAGTGTTTTATAGAACAGCAAATGAAAATCACAATCAAAACAATGAGCTGATGATTATAGGTACTTGCAAATAAAAACCCGCTTAGAGTCATAAGCGGGGGAGGAGGAATGGTCTTCGACCATTAAATTTATAATTATGGTTGTTGGGGGAATTTAATAATTGATGTTAAGCGGCTATAGCGATGCGTGCAGCGATTTGGGAAACTTCATCACTGATAATCATACGTGCTTCAGGTGCGCAGCGACCACAGCAAGTTCCAAGGTCAAGCATATCGCGTACGTCACGATAGCTTTCAGCACCATTGGCGATAGCATCTTTAATATCTTGATCGGTAATACCACGGCACAAACAAACGTACATGAAAGTAAACCAAATGAATAATGGGATAAGTGATATTATTGATAATTATTATCGTTTGTCAATAAAAATCATTTGAAAATGCTTTTAAACTGATTGGCTTTTTGAATAAAAAATGCCACTTGAGCGGAAATCCGAGTGTTGCTTGGATTATCGCGCAAAATGGCTAGGTAATTTAAAATTAAGTTTTAAGATTAGTTTATTGAATTTTCTTTGTAAGCTATTGATTGATAATGACAACACCATCCATTTCAACCAGTGCGCCTTTGGGTAGGCTTGCTACACCGAGTGCTGCGCGTGCTGGGTAGGGCTGAGCAAAATATTCGCCCATAATTTGGTTGACCAATTGGAAGTTAGATAAGTCTGTAAGGAAGATATTCAATTTTGCAATGTCAGCTAATGATCCACCAGCAGCTTCACATACAGCTTTAAGGTTATCAAATACGCGACGAATTTGAGCTTCAATGCCTTCAACCAACTCCATGCTATATGGATCTAATCCAATTTGACCTGATAAATACAAAGTATTGTCGACTAAAATTGCTTGAGAATAAGTACCAATGGCAGCAGGTGCATTTTCAGTATGGATTACTTGGCGGGACATCTATTTCTCCTATTATCATCTCAGATAAGCTGTAATGAAACAGCTTATCAATTAGCTGGCTACCTGTGCTGTTTCAGTGATGGCGATGGGTTGGGCCAATCGACTGATGCGAGGGAAGCCAAAATGCATTCTTAAATTGCGGATAATTTGGGCAATTTGCTTACGATTATGTACTACGATATTAACGTAAGTTTTACCTTCGTGTGCACGTACGTTTTCAACACCGACTTTTTCTTTACGGCATAAATAAATGAGTTCTGAAATTTGTTCATCGTTTAGCAACATGTTTAGACACAAGTAGGCAGTGAAGCTTATGTCTTCACTATCTTCAGTGGTCCAGTGCAATGGCATGATGTTTTCGGGATGAAGATGTTGCTCATGCAATAAGTTATGGCAACGAGAGCGATGCACGATCAAACCACGACGTGAAAGATGGCCTTGTATTTGGTCGCCAAGTACAGGATTACAGCAGTGTGCATATTTTACATCAACACCGTCAGTGCCTAAAATTAGGCGTGATGAGTTGGTTGGTGTTTGAATCGCATCCTGAGCAAACAAGTGGTTCGCCACTAATTGTGGAAGTAAATCACCCACTGCAATTTGTTCAAACAGTTGCTCTTTATCTGTTAAATGGCGCCAGTTGAGGACATTTTCCCAATCAGCAAGGGTTAAATCTTTAACAGAACGATTGAAAAGTTTTAATGCCCGATTTAAGGCTTGCTGACCGACGAGACGCTGTTCTTCTTGATCTTGGTCACGCAATATGTTTTGTAAGGCACGACGCGCTTTTTGTGTATTGATGAAACTGAGCCAATCTGGATTTGGTGTCGCCAAAACATCTGTAATAATTTCGATAACTTGGCCACTCACAAGCGGAGTGGATAAGGGCTTTGTTTCACCATTAATTTTGGCACCGACAGCATGGTTACCTAGGAAAAGGCTTGCTGAGTAAGCAAAGTCTACAGCAGTGGCTCCTTGCGGAAGTTCGTGCAAATTACCATGTGGAGTATAGACCCAAATTTTTTCTTGATGCAGATAATCAAGCAGCTCGCTAAAAGTTGTTTTTGCACATGCACCATCAATTAATACATTGAGGTTCTGCATGGAAGCTTGAATTGCAGAGCGACAAGCCTGTGGTGCATTTTCACCTAAGACCACACCAAAACGAGCAGCTTTACGCATCAATTCGGTTTGAATGGTAAGAGATAATGTCGTTTTTTCACCTTTTAAGCGCAACATTAGTGATTGATTGCCACCAGGTAGTGGACGGCGAATATGATCTGCATAACTTAAAACTTTAAAACTGTCTTTCAAGATTTCTGCAAGGCGGTCGCAGTCGGCGATACTTTGTAAAATAATCTCAAAAGCATGACTATGGGTTAGCTCTTGTAAGTCAATGTCATTTTTTACGAAGTGGCGCAGTAGTTCAATATTGTTATTTTTCTTTTTAATACGGCCGTTAATATTATTTTGCTCAAGCAGGGCGGTGAGGTTGTTTTCCCACTTAGTTTGATATTCACAACGTTTAGGCTTAGTTTGTTTTAATGCTTCTTGCACATTGTTGTACATGTCTAGATCGAGGTTCTGATAACACAGATGTTCAAGGTTATCAGCCATTTCGTTCATACCGACAATACGTGCCATAGGTACAAAAATTTCAAAGGTTTCTTGTGCAATACGTGCCCGTTTATCAGGGCGTAAAGCACCCAATGTAGTCATATTATGATAGCGATCAGCTAATTTAATAATAATGACACGTGGGTCTTGTAGCGTTGCTTGCAGAATCTTTCGGAAGGATGCAGCTTTGTTATATTCTTTATCACTTGAGTGGCTCAGTTTGGTAACGCCATCCACCAATTCCGCTACGGTAGGGCTAAATTTTTCTGCAATATCTTGTTTGGTAAATTCGGTATCTTCAATAACATCGTGTAAAAGTGCCGCCATCAGTGTTTCTGCATCTAAACGCATATGCGCTAATATGCAGCTCACGGCAATTGGATGAAGAATGTAAGGTTCACCACTTTTACGGGTAATACCATCATGCGCAATATCAGCGTAGTCACAAGCTTCAAGCACGCGTTCGACATCACTTACCGATAGATAAGCGTCAATGATTGCTTTTAACTGTTGCTTGGCTTGGCTGACCATTGGGCCTGGCATAGAACACCCTTTTACTGCTGAATAACGATTGAAACGGTTGATACTTTAATGAAATGCAAAATACATGACTTGTCAATTTTTTGATTTATAAAATTGAAAATCATTATGTACTACTTTGCACTCCTTAAGCTTATGTTATAACTGTTCTGAGCAAAATATTAAAGACAATCCATAAAAAAAAGCCTAGTTAAAAACTAGGCTTTTTTGTTCGGTTAAGTCTTATTGGAAAGAAAAACCGTCTAAGTTTAGATTATTTGCTGAAAGAGCAAGGTCTAAGCTTGAAGTTTGGTAGTCTTGTTCACGTTGTTTCAAAATGTCTTTAGAAACGTGACCAGCTGCAATTTCACGAAGTGCAACAACTGTAGGTTTATCGTTGTCCCATTCAACAGTTGGTTCGATACCTTGACGTGCCAATTGACGCGCGCGTTTGCTTGCCACTAGTACAAGCTCAAAGCGGTTGTCTACATGGTCTAAACAATCTTCAACGGTTACGCGTGCCATAAGAATTCTCGTTTGAATATAAATTTTTAACAGACTGTGCAGTATAAGGTGCTTTGTCTATAGACTCAAGTTTTAATCACTGCTCAGTCGGCGTGATTAATTTTTCAATTAACTGCTGATGACGTGTCGCTTGCTGTTTTAAAACCAAACGATTGGCAATAATCACAGACTCTAAATCATGTAAGGCTTTATTAAAATCATCATTAATAATGACGTAATCAAAATTTACATATTGCTGCATGTCTTCAACTGCGCAGCTTAAGCGATGTTCGATCACTTCAACTGAGTCAGTGCCACGGTTTGATAAGCGTTGGCGTAAGTCAAACTGACTTGGCGGGAGAATAAAGATTTGTCTAGATTCAGGAAAAAGTTTACGAACCTGTTCAGCCCCTTGCCAGTCAATTTCAAGTAAAACGTCATGGCCTTTCGCCAATTGTTCTTTAACTGTACGTTGTGCTGTGCCGTAATAATTACCAAAAACTTCTGCATATTCAATAAAGCCACCTTCTTCAACTAAAGATAAGAAGTCTTCTTTTTTTGCAAAATGGTAATGTACGCCGTCTAATTCGCCAGGACGCTGACCACGAGTGGTATGAGAAACAGAGACATGTAAATTGTTTACACGTTCAAGTAGGGCTTTAACGAGGGATGTTTTGCCCGTTCCCGATGCAGCAGAAACGACAAACAAGAGACCCGACATGATATTTTTCCTGATATGATAAAATATCTTCTCTATTTTAGAGTAGACGCGCGCCAAACTAAATAGTCAGACGTCTATTGTTTACATTTATTTCAAGTGATACCCGTAAAAATTGAGTGGGCATTGAGGATTCTATGGAAATTGTTTTAGCTAATCCACGCGGTTTCTGTGCTGGTGTAGATCGTGCCATTGCGATTGTGAACCGTGCGCTTGAATGCTTTAACCCGCCGATTTATGTGCGTCATGAAGTGGTACATAATAAATTTGTCGTAGATGATCTACGTCAACGCGGTGCTATTTTTGTAGATGAACTTGATGAAGTCCCTGATGACAATATTGTGATTTTTAGTGCACATGGTGTTTCTAAAGCTGTACAACAAGAAGCGGAACGTCGTGGCTTAAAAGTATTTGATGCAACCTGCCCATTGGTAACTAAAGTACATATTGAAGTGACTAAGTATGCGCGAGAGGGTGTTGAAGCGATTTTGATTGGTCATGAAGGTCACCCCGAAGTTGAAGGAACGATGGGCCAATATGACACTAAAAATGGAGGTTCGATTTATTTGGTTGAAGATGAGCAGGATGTTGCTGAGCTTGAGGTCCGTAATCCACAAAAAGTGGCTTTTGTAACGCAAACGACACTTTCTATTGATGATACGGCAAAAGTGATTGATGCGCTGCGTCAAAAATTCCCTGAAATTCAAGGGCCACGTAAGGATGATATTTGTTACGCGACGCAGAACCGTCAGGATGCAGTGCGTGATTTATCGGAACAATGCGATGTGGTTTTAGTGGTTGGTTCACCAAACTCATCTAACTCTAATCGTTTGCGAGAATTGGCTGAACGTATGGGTAAACATGCCTATTTAGTGGATAATGCAGATCAGCTTCAGCATGAGTGGTTTGCTGAAAATACCAAAATTGGGGTGACGGCTGGTGCATCTGCACCTGAAATTTTAATTAAGCAAGTGATCCAGCGCTTACAAGATTGGGGTGCTAAATCACCGCAAGAGCTAGATGGTCGTGAAGAAAATATTACATTTAGTTTGCCAAAAGAGTTACGTATACCTGTAACACAGGCTTAAAGTGTTAATGACTTAACATTCTGAATTTTTTTAAGAATTGACAGATAATTGCTTTTTGGCAATTATCTGTTTTTTTATGCCTTTTATCCTTATTTGTGTTTGTTTTGTAATTTAATTGTAAGCGTCCGCTGAACACACCTTATGAATTCATCCTATAAGCCTTAATTTAGTCCCCACTTAAAAACAAGTGGGGACTAAAATTTATGACTACAAATCACCAGACATCCATCGCATCTCTTGCGAA
>NZ_VOYM01000110.1:0-7025 GCF_013420285.1 Acinetobacter sp. YH01019 | reverse complement strand
AATGTATATCGTTGGCAGAAGAAATTATTTAGACCAGTTATCAAAAACTTCATTGATGACTTTATTCTCGATAAAAATCATCTGCTACCACAGAGAATCTATAAATAATAGTGCGTAAGTCCTAAAAAGAGTGTTTATCGGTTAGTGATAAAAAGCCCTTTAAGTCTGTACTTTTACCCCCATTGATAATTTTAAGTTTTATTTTGGGCTAAATATGAGCTACAAACATAATAATTTGATGGCTATGCGTCAAAGCTATTGGGACGACACCCAATCACAAACCGTACAATCTGAAAAAAAATATTTTCAGCAAATGTTGGTTGATTTGGATATTTTCCCTCAAGCAACGATTGAAAATGCGCGTGCTTTATTTTTCAGCTTGCCCAGTATCGTCATTGTAAAAGGTTACGCTTCTGGCTTTACTCACACTGAAGTGCACAACTTGATTAAGCAACATATAGAAGCACACAAACTTGAGTTACAGCGAAACAGCAGCGTTAAAATCAAGTTTAATCTATAAAATTTGATCTCTAATCCTGCTTAAAAATAAAGCTTTAGTAATCAGTTTGCATAAGCTTACTGCTGATTCAGTAAGTTGAACTATTTTAATACGTTAAGAAACGCTAGAATTCGATACAATGTATTTTTCTGCGAATTGCTGATTAAAGGATTTAATTTACATGTCAGATCAGAACGATAAGCTTAAACAACTGAAAACCTCCTCTATGGATCGTCGCTTATCTATCGCTAAAGCTTCATTGCTTGCAGGTACTCGTTGGGCTGCATCTAACGCTACTTCTATGTTTTCAAGTGAAGAAGAAAAAGAGAAAAAACGTAAAAAAGCGATGAAAGATCAGGCTGAATATCTCGTCGCAGAAATTGGAAAATTAAAAGGCTCAATCGTCAAAATTGGGCAAATGATGGCTTTATATGGTGAGCATTTCCTGCCAGAAGAAATTACGCAAGCCTTAAATACACTTAACAATCAGACTGTCGCTTTGGCATGGCCTGCAATAAAAGTTCAACTACAAGATCAACTTGGTTCAAAACTTGATGATCTAGTTATTGATCATGAGCCTCTGGGTACAGCATCTTTAGCGCAAGTGCACCGTGCAAAACGCAAATCTGATGGCCTAGAGCTGGTCTTAAAAATTCAATATCCGGGTGTGGCAGATGCAATAGATTCAGATATGAATCTATTCAAAAACATGCTGAAACTCACCCGTATGGTGCCTCAAACCCGTGAATTTGATCAATGGTTTGATGAAGTGCGCGAAATGATGCACCGCGAAGTCAATTATAAAATTGAAGCAGATACGACACGCCGTTTTGCTTCGCGCTTAAAAGAAGATCCACGCTATATCGTGCCGCAAATCATTGATGGCTACTCAACCAATCAAGTGTTGTGTATGACATTTGAACGTGGCGTACCGATTAATAGTCCAGTCATGCTCTCGCTACCTCAAGAGCGACGTAATGCATTAGGCGAAGCTTCTCTTGAAATTGCAGTACGTGAAATCTTCGAATGGGGAGAAATGCAAACTGACCCAAACTTTGGTAATTACTTGGTACGTCTAGGCAATGGTGCCGATGTACTTGATAAGATTGTTTTACTCGACTTCGGTGCAATTCGTCAGTTCGATGAACATTTACTTAGCGTCGCTCGTAATTTAATTACTGCAGGTTATAACCACAGTTCGGATCAAATGGTGAAAGCCATGACAGGTTATGAATTCTTTGATGGCATTCCACAAAGTATCAAGCCAGACATGGCTAAAGTTTTCTTACTTGCGACTGAAGCATTCAGTAGCAATGAAAATAATCCAAACATCCCTGCTGGCGTTATGGACGAGCAAAATCACTATGATTGGAAAAAAAGCCAATTACATAGTCGTGTTATGCAACAAGCTTCTAAATCAATGGCATCACGTTATTTCTCTGTTCCACCGAAAGAATTTATGTTTATTAGCCGTAAATTTATTGGTGCTTATACATTTATGACCGTCATTGAAGCAAAAACCAATGTACGTCGTATGATTCAAAAGTATCAATAATTTTAATTACAATTCGCCAACGACTTGGTTGAAAAAATGTCAGCCAAGTCAATTAATAAAAAAAGCATTCATTTTAACTTTTCATTAAATTTCATAATTTCAATCTCTTAGATTTCAATACCACCCAGCTACAGCCGTTCATCATTGACAATTAAGCATGTCACTTCTGACATGGTTTTTATGTAATCGCCATGTCAGCATAAAAATAGAACAAGGTGAATGGAAAACAACAATGACCAATATGGTAAACAAGGCACAAGGATTTGGGCTTTCTCTTTTAACAAAAATGGCTGGTAGTCACGTATTAGATCAATTTAAATTACGCAAATTGGTTGAGAAATCGCTGTATCAAGGTTCAAAGGCTGGATTTAAAACCTTGAGCCATACGCAAAAAGCCTTTAAAACCAATAAGGATGTACATAAGCAACGTCTACCTAATCAGCAAAAATCATTGTTCGATTTAAATTTGACCGAAGAACAGCACATGACTGCTGAAGCAATGCAGCAATTTGCCAGTGAAATCCTTTATCCGCTTGCTCACCAAGCAGATCAGGATGAAAAATTTCCTGACGTCCTTTGGCAGCATGTACAAGATTTAGGTTTAAATTATTATGCCCTGCCTGAAGCTTTGGGCGGCGTAGCTGCAGAGAAAAATATTATCAGTAATATCTTAATTGCAGAACAGCTTGCCGAAGGTGATTTTAGCCTTACAGCTGGGTTGCTTTCGACCTTTAGTTGTATCAATGCAATAACACAATGGGGCTCAGAATCTATTCAAGCAACATATTTACCTGTATTTGCTGAAGACGCAGACATCATCGCAACATTTGCCGTCCAAGAAGCAACGGCTGCATTTAATCCCATGCAACTAAAAACCCGCGCTATCGCAGATGGTTCAAACTATAAAATCAGTGGTGAAAAAACCTTAGTCATACTCGGTGAGAAAGCTGATGTAATTTTAGTATCAGCCATGCTAAACGGCCAACCCGAAATATTTGTAGTACAACGTGATCAAACCATCAGCGCAAAAAAATCCCCAGCAATGGGATTAAAAGCAACGGAAACGGTAACACTCAACTTTAATCAGACGCCTGCTCAACGTTTAGGTGATGATGATTTTAACTACAGTGCATTTGTTGATTTAGGCAATTTGATGTGGTGTGCAATCGCTGTAGGCACTGCTACAGCCGTTAAAAAATACTGTATTCGATATGCCAACGAACGAACGGCCTTTGGTGAACCCATCTCACATCGTCAAAGTGTCGCTTTTATGATTGCAGATATGGCTATTGAGCTAGATGCTATGCATATGTTGATTTTAAATGCTGCAAGTTTAGCTGAGGCAGGTAAACCTTTTCATCGTGAAGCCTATTTAGCTCGTCTGCTCTGTGCTGAAAAATCCATGAAAATTGGTACTGATGGTGTGCAAATTTTAGGTGGTCATGGCTTTACCAAAGAACATCCTGTTGAACGTTGGTACCGTGATTTACGTGCCACTGCAATTTTACACTCTGGCTTACATGCTTAGATCAGTATAAAAAATAAGGAATAAATCATGAATTTACAAAATCCAAAAAAATTCAAAATGCTGATCGATCAAGCACACGAAGTTGCACTCAATGTGCTCCGCCCTATTTCACGTAAATATGACAAAGCCGAACATGCATATCCTAAGGAATTAGATATGTTGTCATCACTCGTTGATGGCATGAACGACGGTGGAGATGGCATGAATGCAGGTGCTGCGGTAAACAAGCGTGGTGATACAGATAGTGGAAATAAAAATGGCGTGAACATGTCGACAGCCTTAAGTGTGATAGAGATGTGTTATGGCGATACAGGACTTTTACTGAGTATGCCGCGCCAAGGATTAGGAAATTCAGCTATTGCTGCCGTTGCAAATGATGAGCAACTAGAACGCCTTAAAGGCACTTGGGCAGCCATGGCGATTACAGAACCCAACTGTGGCTCAGATTCAGCTGCCATTCGCACCACGGCGACGAAAGATGGTGATGAATATGTACTTAATGGCGAAAAAATATTTGTGACTTCTGGTGAACGTGCAGATTCAGTTGTGGTTTGGGCAACCTTAGATAAAAAATTAGGTCGTGCAGCCATCAAGTCTTTTGTTGTTAAGAAAGGCACACCTGGTATGACTGTGGAGCGCTTAGAGCACAAACTCGGTATTAAAGCTTCAGATACCGCTGCGATTAGCTTTATTGATTGCCGCGTTCCTGCGGCCAATTTGCTTGGAAATGCGGAAATTGATGTAGCTAAAGGTTTTGCTGGTGTCATGGAAACTTTTGACAATACACGCCCTTTAGTCGCAGCAATGGCAGTTGGTTGTGCTAAAGCATCACTTGAGCGAATCAAAGAAATTTTTAAAGATGAACTTGATGCGGAATATGTAACGCCATTTTTACAAAGTTCAAATATCGCAGCTCAAATTTATAGAATGGAAGCTGAATGGGAGGCATCGCGTTTATTGATGCTTAAAGCTGCATGGATGGCCGATAATAAAAAACCAAACTCACGTGAAGCTTCTATTGCTAAAGCAAAAGCAGGACGAGTAGGTAATGAAATAACACTTAAATGTGTAGAATTAGCAGCATCCGTTGGATATAACGAAGATGAACTATTGGAAAAATGGGCACGAGACTCAAAAATCTTGGATATTTTTGAAGGTACCCAACAAATTCAACAACTCATCGTTGCACGTCGTGAACTTGGCAAAAGTTCAAGTGAATTAAAATAATCGGTTTAAATCCATAACTGAAAGATGGATTTTTTTATGACATCGGTCTATAAACAATCCATCTTTTATTTTACCTTTTTAATTCAATATGTTTCGTATACGTACTATTCAAGCTCAAGATAATTCAGCTATTGCCGCTATTATTCGTAAAGTTTCAGCAGAGTTTGGCTTAGCAGCAGAATCTGGTTTTGCAGTTGCAGACCCTATCTTAGATAATCTTTACGAAGTTTATACCCAACATAACTCACAATATTGGGTCATTGAAAATGAACAAGGTATTCTCCTTGGTGGCGGTGGTTTATCACCACTCAAAGGTTCAGACGATATTCTCGAAATCCAGAAAATGTATTTTTTAGCTGAACTACGTGGACATGGTTTTGCAGCCAAAATTTTAGAAAAATGCTTTGAATTCGCGCGAAACAATCAATTTCAGGCATGTTACCTCGAAACTACAGCTTCTCTTGGGCAAGCCGTTAAACTATATGAAAAAAAGGGTTTTAAACATCTAGAAGCGCCGAAAGGAAACACAGGACATAGTCAAGCTTGTGAAATTTGGATGCTGAAAAATTTATAGTTCAACATCTCCAAACAGTTTATGTGTTTAAGAGACAGACTTAGCCGTTTTAGCTTACATAAGATCAAGTGAATAACGACTGACTGTATTGATACAAATCCTTAAGATATTATGAAGGAAACGGAAATTCCTCTCAACATAAAACAACAATAATAAGTTTAGCTGCACATGGAAATGCATGATGTACGAAGAGAGACTGCAATAAAATAGCCCACCCAAAGTGGGCTATTTTATTATCTATTATTGATTGATGTAGAAAAAATAAGCGTATATTACAAATACACTGTAGAGGTTCAATAGAGAAAACCTTGACCATTCTAAGTCAGATTCATAAGATCAAAGCCAGTAAATATGATCTGGCTAAATACTTGAACTATGAAATTGATACAGAATAAATTACATAACCTTTCTTTAACTATTCAAACCGCTAAAAACCATCACCTCAAAATTTTAAGTGTCTTGCTTACCGCTTCAATTTTGACTGGCTGCTCATCCTTAGGTGGTGGTTCTGTTGCCAAACGTGCATCAAAGCTATCCACAGGTATTCAAAAGGCATATGCCGTAAATCCAGAGACTGCCAATCGTGTTTCACCATATATTGTACAAACAGCTGATCAATATGCCGTCGACCCCCTGTTACTTGCAGCGGTAATACGTCAAGAGTCTACATTTAGGCCTTATGTCACATCACCCGCAGGAGCTGTTGGACTGACTCAAGTTATGCCGCGTTATTGGCAAACAACCTGTCAGGGTGATCTATATGATGAACTCACAAATATTAATTGTGGAACGTATATTTTAACTAAGTATAAGAATTCTGCTGGAAGTATGCCTACAGCACTTGCTTACTATAATGTTGGCCCTACAGCCTACAATACAAATAGAAAAATGAAGAAACAAGGTAAACGATATGCCAAGCAAGTTAAGCAACATCAAAAAAATCTAAAAAGTGCACTGTAATAAATCCAAGTTCAATCCGATGAAACGTAGGATTGAACTTTTCAAATCAAAACACACTTAATAACAATTAAGTGCTTTAAGTCACATTATTTAAAACAACTTAAATATTATATTTAATATTTAAGTGAATATTTAACAATCAAACAGTTTTTTTATTTAATACCATTTTTATATAAGACAATATCTTTAATATATTAAAAAGATAAAATAATACTTTAAAACTATTAATAAAAATTCTATAAAAAAACAATATACTTATATATTGCCAATGTTAATAAAAACCAATATAGTTTAAATATTCTACACAATTACACATGTTTAAAATTTTAAAATATTCTATTCACAATCTTTCATTTATTTATGATTAACAATAATCAACCACATGAAATTTTTCGGCATTGTTTATTCATTAGATTTAGTTAATATCGTACATATCAGTAAAAATATATTACTGATTAACATATAAATTATTGGGGTTAATAATGGCTAAATTATCTTTAAATGGATTAACTGAAATTGACGGTTTTGTTGCTGCCGCATTAGTTGATAGTGAAAGGGCTTTGTTGCACAAAGATTTGAAATGCAAAGCGCCCCTAATTGAGCCAAATTTAAGGCGTAACTTGGGTAAGTGGTCGACCTAATTCCGTAAATCTGTTAAGAACTGCTACACGTGCATGGATCT
>NZ_VOYM01000109.1:0-7077 GCF_013420285.1 Acinetobacter sp. YH01019 | reverse complement strand
AATTTCAAATTGTGCAGCTACCGCTCGAATAGAATAACCTTCCTCAAGTTTAGCTAAAATTTTACGTCTAAAATGTTCTGAATAACTCATTGCACCATTGTATTGGTTTTATAATGATTTGACTATATTTATCGCTACTTCATAGTGGTCAATGTTTGGCAACTTTTTAATAGATGGTCAAATTTGGAATGTAATTTGCATTTCATATGAATATCACTCGCCTTATTTTAGGCTCATTTACATATATCATTTCGATAAGGACTTTATAACTATGTCAAATCAGTTTATTGATCTAATTACCAAACGCCGTACGATCTATGCAATTGGTAAAAATGTAAGTCAAACGCCAGAATATCTAACTGATTTGATTCAACATGCAATTAAACAAAGTCCATCATCATTCAACTCGCAATCTTCACGTGCAGTGATTTTGTTTAATGGTGAAAATGAAAAATTCTGGGCTTTAGTGGCAGATAAATTAAAGTCTTATGCAAAAGATGAGGAAAGTGCTGCAAAAACCACTGCGAAAATGGCAAGTTTCGCTGCTGGTGTGGGTACAGTATTGTTCTTTGAAGACCTAGATGTCGTAAAAAACCTACAAGCGCAATTTCCTTCGTATGCTGAAAACTTCCCAATTTGGGCAGAACATTCTACAGCAATTGCACAATTTGCAACGTGGACTGCTTTACATACCGAAGGCTTAGGAGCATCACTTCAACATTACAACCCAATTGTCGATGAACAAGTACATGCTGAATGGGGCATTCCTGCTCATTGGAAACTTCGTGCTCAGTTGGTATTTGGTTCTGTAGAAGGTGAAGCAAAAGACAAAGGCTACATCGATGATGCTGAACGTTTTAAGGTTTTTCAATAATCGTTGAATACAACATAGTCGATGAATAGAGAAAGAGCTGCATTTGCAGCTCTTTTTATGTATAGAGGTTGGACAATGCTTTTCATCCATAAAAAACATTGTCCGTTTTAGCTCATTGAGGATAGAGCTAAACTGGTGCTTAGAACCAACTTTCTTGCATATTTAGGCAAGTGTCATCGAGCTCATTTAATAACTGTGCTTGATGTTCAATTTCAGGAAGTTCCCAGCGTATAAAGTATTGCGCAGCTTGCAATTTTCCCGCCATAAAGTTTTGATCTTCCTCAAGCTCTGATTGCTGAAATGTGGCAACAGCCTTGTTTGCCATGTCCAGCCAAAGCCATGAGATAATAACTTTACCCATCATGTCGAGATAAAGCGCTGAGTTTGCAAGTGCCTGATCGACCTGACCTTGTATTAATACTTTGCCTAAACGTTGCGTGGTTGCTTGTACTATTGCCAGATGTTTTTGAAATAATGCAGCAAGTGGTTTCACACGTTCATCTTGAGCTTCAGCAATAGTGTTTTGCATACGCTGCATTAACAATATTAGACCTTTACTATTGTGCTGCCATAACTTACGGCCCAATAAATCAAGTGATTGAATACCAAAAGTACCCTCATGAATTGGGTTTAAACGGTTGTCGCGATAACATTGTTCAATCGGGTATTCACGGGTATAGCCCGCACCGCCCAAGACTTGAATTGCTAAATCATTGGCTTTGGGGCCATAGGCAGAAGGGAATGATTTTACCACTGGAGTAATTAGGTCCAGTAAAATAGCGGCATCTTCATTCTGATTGGCTTGATGCTCATCAATTAAACGTGCTGCAAATAAACAAAGTGCCAATGCACCTTCAACATAGGACTTTTGAGCTAAAAGCATGCGTTTAACATCTGTATGTTGAATGATGTTGACAGGTTTTGCTGCAGGATTTTTATCTGAGACGATACGGCCTTGTGGTCGATTTTTTGCGTACTCAAGGGATTCTAAATAGCCACGATAACCAATCATCGCTGCCCCAAGTCCCACCCCAACACGTGCTTCGTTCATCATCTTAAACATATATTTAAGACCCGAACCTGCTTCACCAATTAAATAGCCATGACATTGCTCATGTTCGCCAAAACTTAATACGGTTGATGTTGTACCACGGTAGCCCATTTTATGGAGTAGGCCAGCAAGATGTACATCATTGTGTTCGCCTAAAGTGCCATCTGCATGCGTTTTAAATTTTGGCACGATAAATAAAGAAATACCTTTTACACCTTGTGGTGCATCTTGTATTCGAGCCAAGACCAAGTGAACAATATTTTCAGTAATATCTTGGTCACCGCCAGAAATAAACATTTTCTGACCTTTAATTGAATAGCTGCCATCTGCTAGTGGAATGGCTTTTGTCGTCAAATCACCCAACGATGAACCTACGTCAGGCTCTGTGAGTGCCATCGTGCCTGAGAAACGACCACGGAACATATGAGGAACGAAAGTATTTTTTTGTTCAGTGGTACCAAAAGCCTGAATGACATTTGCTGCGGCTGCTGTTAAAAATGAATATGCCACAGTAGATGGATTTGCCGACATGAAGTAAGCATTGGCAGCCATATTGATTAATGTTGGCAATTGCATGCCACCGAGTTCGTATTCATGTTGAGCGCAGAGTAAACCTGCATCGGCAAATTGTTTCCAAGCGGTTTTCACTTCAGCAATTGTCGTAACTGTTTTGCCATCAAAACTTGGTTCATCATGATCGGCTTTAGCATTATGGGGAGCAAAAAAATCATTGGCGATGCCATGAGCAGTTTCTAAAATGCTATTAAAAGTTTCTACATCATGTTCTGCAAAGCGAGGGAATTGGATCAGTTCCTGTGCTTTAAAAACGTCATAAAGTAAAAAATTTAAATCTTTATCATTAATAAGCTGCGTCATGGCAATAACCTAAAATATTGTAATTGACTCGAATGCTTACAGATTAGCAGTTGCCAGCTAGCCTTAGGATTGTAAATATTGACACTTATAGTGTTAAAAATGACAAAACGAGTTGCTATTAGAATGAAAAAAATTGTGATTTTGGCTTTTGATGGTGCTCTGGCCTCAGCAATTACAGGCGTAGTCGACCTATTTGCTATGGCAGGTGTGAGTTGGAATCGTATTCAAAAACAAAATGTGCAACGCTTATTTGAAGTGCAAATTGCAACACAAGATGGTCAAGATATTCAATGTATTAACGGTATCAAACTGCATGCTGATCTTGCATTTCAAGACATTAATCTAGCTGATGTGTTGATTGTTCCGACCATTGGGGCAGCAATTAATGATGTTTTGCAACGTAATGAGAGATTAATCGACTTTTTAAAAAAATATCCGGTAGATCGGCTCATTGCAGGAAATTGTACGGGCAACTTTTTTTTAGCTGAGGCAGGCTTGCTTAATGAAAGACATGCAACGACGCATTGGGGCTTTCGACAAATGTTTAGTGAACGTTATCCTTTGGTCAAGTTGAACACTGATCAATTAATTAGCCATGATCAAAATATTTATTGTGCGGGTGGTGGTCTTGCATGGTTTGATTTAGGGCTACATTTGATTGAGCGTTTCTATGGTTTTGATATCGCAATTCAGTCTGCTAAATCCTTTGTCATTGATTATCGCAGAGACAGCCAATTGTCTTATTCTTTACTCAAGATTGCGAAACCTCATCAAGATGAATTGGTACAGAAAATTCAAGACTATTTAGCGTGTCATTTTCATCAAAATATTGCACTGGAAGACATTGCTAAAACCTTTAACATCACAACAAGAACGTTAATAAGACACTTTAAAAATGCGTTGGATGTTGCGCCAAATCAATATTTACAAGCGATACGGGTAGAAGCAGCACGAAAGCGTTTGGAAGAAACAGATCAAGCTGTAGATTTAATTATGCAACAAGTGGGTTATAGCGACCCAAGCTCATTTCGACGATTATTCCATAAAAAAACGGGGCTAACTCCGTTGGAATATCGCCGACGATTTAGTCGACGGTTTGCAGTATAGAAAACTTAAAATTTGATCATTCATGGGCCAACACATTTTTTGAAGATTGGCGGCCATGTAAGAGGTAATATGCCAAAATACAGCTAAAAGCAGCAAAAGCGCTATATAAATACAATTGCTCATAACCTATGTAGTCAAGCAACATGCCAATAAAGTAAGGTCCAAAACCAAGTCCAGCATCAAGGAAAATGAAGAATGTCGATGTGGCAAAACCCATACGTTCAAGTGGTGCACTTTTCACAGCGATGGTTTGACAGACTGATTGAATATTGCCATATCCCAAGCCAAGTAAACCTGCGCAGAGTAACAGCATCCAAGAACTATGCGTGATACTGAGTAAAATGAGGGCAATACCCATAATTATAAATGCAGGATAGATAATAATATTTTCACCTTTCCGATCCATTAAAGGCCCTGTAAAAGGACGCGAAATCAAAATCGCAATGGCGTACATTAAAAAGAAAAAAGAAGCTGTTTCAACTAAATTAATTTCTTTGGCATAGAAATTAATAAATGATAGTACGCCTGAATAACATATTGAGGCGAATAACATGATTAACGAAATGGGTACTGCATTAGGTTCGACAAATTGAGAAAACCAGTTTGGCTTTTTCATAGCGACAACAGTTTCGATCGCTTTATTTATTTTAGGTAAATCAGGAACTTGTATCAACCAAGCTACGACTAAACAGCATACGGCAATGACCGTTGAAACAACAAAAATGGATTGGTATCCGACATTGAGCATCATCCAAATAGCAAGGAAAGGGCCAATCGCCGTACCTAAAGTACTACTCATACTGTAATAGCCAATGCCTTCACCACGGCGTGATGCAGGTAAGATTTGCGCAATGATTGTACCGAGTACTGTTGATGCCATGCCCATCATAAAGCCATGCATAAAACGCACAAAGAGCAGCATGCCGACGCCAAAAGGGATAAAGTACAGACCAGAGAAAAGTAAGAATCCTGTCAGACCAACAATTAAAGTAGTTTTTCGTCCAAAGCGCTCAAGAAATTTACCAACCAGCAGTCGTCCCACTAACGTACCGACAATAAATAAACCCGAAATTAAACCAGCTTGTGCGGTAGTTGCGCCAAGTTCTGCTACGGCATAACCGACAATCACCACAACCAAAAGATAAAATGTCAGTACCAACTGGAAATTTATGGCACTCACTAATATAAAATTGCGTGTCCATAAGGCGGCATTATTTTGCATGATCTTCACCTAATTTTGCGCATTCTAATGTCTGGATAATACGATTAAAGATACTGACCGATTGCTGTATATCATTGGGGAGAAATTGACTGATCAATGCTTTTTCAAAATGATCAATTTCAACAGAGCATTGTTTAAATAGGTCTTCACCCTGTGGGCTTAGTATTAGTTTTTTTTGTCGTTTATCTTCAGTTTCAACATGAATTAAAACATTTAAGGCTGTAAGTGCATGTACACGTTTCGCTATAGAAGGCTTTGAAACATTTAAATATTCAGCCATTTCAATGGATGTACAACCGCCTTTTTCACGAATGACAAACATAACTTGCCATAGGGAATAATTCAGTTGATATGGAAGGAGGAGTGTATTGACTTCGTCACTCATCATACGTGCGCAGCGCAATAATGAAGAACGGAATCCGAGTAGAGAATTCACAATGGTTAACTATGGTAACTATATTTAAGGCAACTTTACGCCTTTTCATTTTAATGTACAAGTGAATGGGTAATATCCGAGATAAGTAGTCATACATAAAAAAGCCAATACGAATATTGGCTTTTTAATCACTTGAAAGATGAAAAATTAAATCTTTACATGATCGTTTTGCAGCATAGCAATGCTATTTACTCAACGGCAGCTTCGGCAGCAGCTATAGCGTGTTCATTATTTGTTGTATCGGTTTCTGCAATTTCAACACTTTCACCGTCTGCATACGCTAATTCTTCGCCGCTTTGTTGTTCAAGTTGTTGTAAATATGCGGCTAGCTCTTCATCATTCATTTCAGGTTCACCTTCAGACATCATGGCTTGTTCTTCGAGTTGAGCTTGGGCCATATTGTTCATCATGCCTTGCATATTGAGCATAACGGGTATCATAACCAGTAAATACACGATCATTAGCACTAAGTATAAACAGCCTATCACTTTTTCCGTTTGTTCAGTTGGGCGTTTAATACCGTAATTATTCTCACCCTGTGTGCCTTTGGCAGTCATCACATAAATACTGAAAAATGTGCCAACAAGTGGGATAAGAAAAACTAAACATAACCAACCACTTTTATTTAAATCATGTAAACGTCTGATAGTAATACAGATCATGGCAACAAACATTGCAATGATAGATACAACAGCTAAAACGATAGCACTAATGCCTAAGGCAGAACTAAATAGCACATCAAAACTACGTTCAGCTGAAGTAAAAACTGCAAATAGTCCTAGCGCAACAGTAATGCCTAAAACACAGCTATAGATCATACCAATGATGAATAACCAAGCTAAATAAGACAGGCGACCAAAACGTCCTTCAGGTGATAAAGGATGATCAGCTTTACTCGTCGCTGTTTGATATTGATTTGAAGATGGAAAAGGATTTAATTCACTTGTACTGAGTTCTGTCATTTTTGTATCCAATATTTTATTTTTTATTTAATTCATAATGTTTATGCAGCAAGCGTATTTTAAGGAAAAACCATAATTGGTCAATTTTTATTTAAAATTTAATAGCAAGATTTTAATAACTAGGTTTTAGTGCGACACGAAGTCGCTTAATGAAGTTGTTCCCCCTGCGGGAACCACCCGTGTCACCGGGTGAATCTAGAAGGCTGAATAAAGAGCGCCTTCGACAATGTAACGAGGCACCGCAAGGTGCGGGGTATCAATCGTGAGAGGCGTACCCTTCTGGCAGCCATAGCCGGACAAGGGCTAGATAATCGGTATGGTGAACACATGTGAATCTGCGTAACGATCGTTAAGTTGAACGAGCGGAAATGGCTGATACGCTCGAACCAAAACGGTAATGGAGGTGGGAATTGCGTCTTTCTACTACGCATTCGTGACCCATACGCCTCCCGGTCGATAGCAGGCACCTAAGCCGATGTACTTCAGTAAGCGGAACGTGGAAATCCCGTATTACTCCCATTGGGAAAGCAGTTTGCAAAAACTGCCCAT
>NZ_VOYM01000108.1:0-7304 GCF_013420285.1 Acinetobacter sp. YH01019 | reverse complement strand
CTCGGTTAATTAAGGCTCGGTTATAGGATGACCAATTGGTTGTACGGTAGATTTTAGAGGCAGGCTTATTCATTTTGAAATTATATTGCTGAATAAGCTTTTGATGCTAGGTTTGTGCAACAAAGCCCCCTTGCTCTATTAGCAATAAGCAGTTTTTTAAGTGCACTAGTGCACAAATTTTACCCATTAATACTAGTTCTGCTAATATTGGATTTACAAGAATTAAAATATTCAAAAAATCTAATAAAATTAATGGTTATATTTATGAATAAACGTACTGCTTTAGAAATTACCCAAAAGTTACGATCTATTTATGCCCATCAAGTCAGAGTGGCAGAGCTATTCTTAAAAATAGGCGAAGTCGCTAATCTTACCCCTCTAATTCTCACAGGAAATAAAACCGTTTTTTCTTTCAAAGAAACCGGGAAATCTCTCACTAAAATTAAAAATGAAATTTCTGCTGTTAGAAGTACTTCACAAGCAGATGCAGTATTGGTAGAGATTATTTCCGAGCTAGTATAATTTTAGGGCTTTTCAACTGGTCCTGCAGTTACTTTAATTCGTATTTTTGATGCACCTCCAAGTCTGATTTAGAAATATAGGCAATAAAACACACATCCTGATCTGTCCCTTAAAAGTTAGACAGTAAGTAATGAAAAAAGCTGAATTTCCTAATAGGAAATTCAGCTTTTTTACTTTCTAGTGAGGCTAATCCTCGCTATTACTTCTGTTTTTTAAGCTGCTTTTTGAGCTTATTTAACTTATTTTCGTGTTTTGAAATCGTTTCAAGACGTGCTTTGATCTTCTGTTTCAAGATTTTAACTTGCTTCGACATGATGTCACTCCTTGGTATGAATATCCGCTGACTGGTTTTTTTTCATAAAACTACGGATAAATTTTCTTAATTCTCTAGCGGCACTGGTGTCCATAGTTTCACATAACTGAATGAACTCATCACGTTCAGTGCTGTTAATTCGAATTAAGAGTTGCCCATCTTTTTTGTTGGCCTTTATTTTTCTGGGTTGATCAGTCATAAGATGTTTATTCCCAAAGGCACTAATACAATAAAATGTATATACACTATATATACATTATGAAAATTAAGCAACTATTTAATTTATTGTTTTTTATTAAGAATATATTTATTCCTGATCGGATGAAAAACCGGACATTTCTATTTAGGGTTTATAACTTTACTGAATGGCCTAATGTAATTTTAGAGCATAGCCTAACGGAACAAAATTAAACCTTAAAAATCAACACAAAAACCGTATCTATAGACTTAATATTTAATTTCGGTACAATATGTATTTATTTATCTAAACTCTAACGGTACAGAATGCCTAATCAGGTCGGATATATTCGAGTTAGTTCAACCGAACAAAACACTGAACGCCAATTAGATGGAATCCATCTTGATAAAATCTTCACAGAGAAAGCAAGCGGTGGTAGTAGGGAACGTCCTCAATTAATCGCTATGATTGAATATCTGCGTGAAGGTGATACGGTGCATGTTCATAGTATTGACCGTCTGGCACGTAATACAAATGATCTAAACAATCTTGTGAACAGTCTCAATGATCGTGGGATAACTATAATTTTCCATAAGGAGAATCTGATTTTCAGCCATGATATAGCCCAATCAGCAATGAATAAACTAATGTTTCAGATGCTTGCAGCATTTGCTGAATTTGAACGCTCAATGATTCGTGAACGTCAAAAAGAAGGAATTGCTAAAGCTAAAGCAAAGGGTTTATATAAGGGTAGAAAGCGAAAAGTAGACTATTTAGAAGTACAAAACGCTATGCGGAAAGAAAGGGCAACATTTAGAAGTGTAGCTAGACAGTTTGGAGTAGGGGTGGCAACAGTTCAAAGAGCCTTGAAAATAGATATTAAAGATGGTGATTGAACTCTATTAATTTATGTATGCACATATAAAGTTTGTTAACACATTTTTAATGTGATAGATTTTACAGAGAGGTGCTATATATGACATATCAAGAATTTCAGATTGAACTTATTAAAATTGGTTTAACAATGAACCGTACCGGGTTTGTCGGAGACTTTTTTATTTAAGTTAGGCTACCTGACCTAACGGGTTAATCTTATCATAGTACATTTCAAACTCAAAAGGCGATACATAACCCAGTGCACTGTGTACACGCTTTTTGTTGAACCAATCTACCCAGTTTAGTGTCGCAAGTTGTACATCTGCTAAACCTTGCCAATCTGCTTTTAAATATTCAATCACCTCTGTTTTGTATAAGCCATTCACCGTTTCAGCCAGAGCATTATCGTATGAATCACCAGTTGTACCGACTGATGCTCGTAAATTTGCTGCTTCTAAACGATTGGTATAGCGAATAGAAAGATATTGAACACCTCTATCTGAATGATGAATCACATTCTTAGGCATACCTCGATCATGCAAAGCTTGTTCTAATGCATCGAGTACCATATCTGTATTCATGCGTGTTGATACTTTCCATCCAACAATTGCTCGTGAGAACACATCAATAATAAATGCGGTATAAACCCAGCCAGAATTGGTTTGAATATACGTAAAGTCAGCGACCCATAGCTGATCTGGATGATCAGCACTAAAATTCCGTTTCACTAAATCATCTGCTCGTTTTTGATCATCTCAATACCGAGGCAAAATATTTATTGCTTCAATATGCCTTTGAAGAGCTAAATTGCATTAGAGTTCAGTTCACAATAGATGTACTTAATGAAAAATCCCAGAATGCGATTTTAAGACTCGGTGCCCAGAAAGAAGGTGTGGTAAGAAATGAGCGAATCATGCCTAATGGGAGAAAAAGGAATTCAGTCAGATTCAGTATTATTGATGAAGAGTGGCCAAGCATAAAAGATAATCTAATTAAAAAGTTAAATTATTATTAATTTTTCCATCGGCTTTATTGCCTGCAAACCATTGCAAATGAGTCTCATTTATATATACTTTACACACTTTTTTTGAGTCTAGTCAGCACTCCTGTTTGTTCGCTTGAATATTCGCTCTTTTTTTAGCCTTTCACGATTTTTATATCACTTAGGTATACTTATGTTTGCTTTCTCCCCGCGTAAAAATTTAATTACTGTTGAAATTTTAAAACATAGTAGCCCCTTACTTTTATCCCTCATCCCGATGATGTCTTGGGCAGAAGCAACCGCGATTCAACCAGCACAACTAGAAACGATTATAGTTCAGGTTGAAACAGACTCAAGTTATATCGCAACACAAACGGCGTCGACGCTTAGAGGCAAACAAAAAAATTTAGAAAGCCCGCAAACCGTAAACGTTGTATCTAATCAATACATGAAAGATTATTTGCCTGCAAACTTGGACAATGCACTGACCCAAGTCAGCGGCATTACGCAAGGTAATACTTTAGGTGGTACGCAAGACACCGTAATGAAACGCGGCTTTGGTGATAACCGTGACGGTTCAATTACCGTAAATGGTATGCCAATTGTACAAGGCCGAACCATGAATGCGGCAGTTGAACAAGTCGAAGTTTTAAAAGGCCCATCTTCATTGCTCTATGGCATTATGGACCCAGGTGGTGTAGTCAATGTCATTACAAAAAAACCTGAGACGACTCAGAAAACTGAACTTTCCGTTTACGGCTCAAGCTTTGCAGCAGGCAAAAATGGCTTAGGTGCAAGCATAGATACCACAGGCGCAATTGGTGACAGTAACTTTGCCTATCGCTTTATTGCCGATCATTCTGATGCAGACTATTGGCGTAATTTTGGTAACCTTAAACAGACCTTAATTGCTCCATCTTTAGCATGGGATAATGGTCAAACTAAAGTGAACCTGAGCTATCAATACCGTCACTTTGATGTACCTTTTGACCGCTCTACCGTTTTTGACCCGAAAACCAATAAAGCCCTACCCATCTCTAAATACCAACGTCTAGATGAAGCGTTTAACCAAATGAAAGGTGACGATCATTTGGCGCAATTGTTGGTAGATCACCAAATTAATGATAATTGGTCGGCTCACTTTGGTTATACCTACAACTATGAAACTTATGATGCCAACCAGTTACGTGTGACCAAATTAGATACAACTAAACACACCGTAACACGCCGTACCGATGCGACCTTAAATGCAGAAAGTATAGATAGTAATGCTCAAGCTTACATCAATGGTTCAACCAATTTGTTTGGTTTAAAGCATGACATTCAATTCGGTTCAGATATTGAATACCGTAAGTATTTCCGTCCAGATATGGTTCGTGGCAATACCTCAACTTTAGATTATTTAAATCCAAGTTTTGGAACTGTCGAGCCATCTCAAAATGTTGTGGCATCAGATAGTGACCAAACCGATAAACTGCATACCTACGGTTTTTATGTACAAGATGCAATTCACTTAAATGAAAAATGGATTGCTGTACTGGGTGGACGTTACCTGAACTATCAGCAAACTGCTGGACGTGGCAGACCGTTTAAAGAAAATACTAACACCAATGATGATGCTTGGCTCCCACATGCAGGTTTAGTTTATAAATGGAATGACCAGCTTTCATTCTATGGTAGCTATACCGAGTCACTTAAACCGTCTTCTTCTATTGCACCTTTGGGTGGCGATGCTGTCATTAACTCTGATGTTCAACCTGAACAAGCCAAGTCTTATGAAGTTGGCGCGAAATATGAGTTAAATGACCGTATCAAAGCTAACTTTGCACTCTACGATATTAAAAAGCGTAACGTTTTAGCTAAAGTGACTAACCCATCGACCAGTGAAGTCGAATTGCATACAACAGGTGCTGTACGTTCTAAAGGTGCTGAGCTCGACCTAACAGGACGTGTAACCGACCAGCTTGATGCGACCCTCACCTATGCTTATACAGATGCGAAAGTGACTGAAGATGAAAGCGGCCTAGAAGGTAATCGCTTAAATAATGTAGCGAAAAACACTGCTTCTTTAGCATTGGCCTATAACTATGGCGAACTTTACAACGGTAATTTACGTTTTGGCGTAAGCGGTAATTATGTGGGTAAACGTGCTGGCGATTCGGAAAATACCTTTGACCTGCCAGATTATACCCTTGCCAATGCCTTTGTGAGTTATGACACGACTATTGCCAAACAAGCGGTCACGTTCCAATTTAACTTAAACAATATCTTTGACAAAACCTACTACGCAGCTAGCGTCAACAATTTAGCCGTGTCTCAAGGTGACTCTCGCCAAGCGGTATTACGCGCAACCTTTAAATTTTAAAACATGGGATCAGAGCAGTGCATAAATCACTGCTCTTTTGAGAACATTATGAAAAAGCTTCTTTCTACCATGATGATGGTCACTGCACTCTGTGTATGGACATCTTCTATTTATGCTCAAACACGAATTGCTTTGATCTCACAGGTTAAGGGTGCCTCTGCAAATACCGATATTGCCATTCAAAAATACTTGCAAAGCAAGGGCTATCAAGTTGAGATATTAGATCAATCTGTTTCACCAAATAGTTTAAAGAACACAGACTTAGTCATTATCTCCTCTACGGTTGCTTCTAAAAACCTTCAATCTGGTTGGCGTCAACTGCCTCTTCCACTCATGACGTGGGAAAACGATTATCTTGATGACTTGGCTATGACAGGTAAACGCATTAATAGCGATTTTGGCGAAGTCGAGAAAGAACGTTATCTGTGGTTGGTCAATGCACCACATACTCTCTCTGCACATCTTCCAGCTGGAACTCATAATGTATATAAAGCCCAAGCACCTATGAGTTGGGGTAAGCCGGGTTTAGGCGCCACCATTATCGCAACGATTTATGGACAACCTGAAAAAGTAGCCATTTGGGGATATGAGAAAGGTGCAACGATGGATTATGAATCTTTAGCGCCTGCAAAACGTCTTATGTTTTTTCTTAACAATGACACATTTACCAATCTATCTGACGATGGCTTAAAACTGTTTGATGCCTCAATTGAATGGCTCACTAATAAATAAAACTATTTGTGCAGCTCTCAAAGTTTCATTTATTATCCCTTATAGAGCTGCAATTAATAAACATTCATGCACACCCAATCTTCATACTTTGTAGCCTGAACATTGGTGTGAAGGTCTTTACCATTCATTAACCCTGAACCATTTAAAAACAATCATGGCTTGCCATTATTATAGGCTTTACTTGGTAAAAGTTCTAAACCACCCCGAGCATTTGCAAGCACCGCAGTAATATGTTCTGTATTTCTACCAAGCACATAGGCTGGCAAAGCACCAACATCGCCAGAGCCTGCCACAATACGACGATTGTATTTTTAAAGGCATAAAAAGCCACATTGGGAGAAATGTGGCTAATCGACTTAAATTAATGTTAAGACGTAGCATAAAGAATCGACTTCAGCTAAATCGGAGTACAACCAATTTTAGGAGCAATTGCGGAAACTGCTGCCCAATTCGATGGATAATCTTTTTCAGATTCAATCACAAGTTGAATCGCTCTTTCTCTGATTTCAGGGGTATATTTTACTTTTTTCATCGGGATAGTCTCTCAGAATATTGACTCTCCGACAAACCCGGTACGGTTCAGCATGCATCTAGCTCACTATATAAATAACTCCTTTTAGAAGATCCTATTCATTTTATTTGAGCCGTTACAATACGTATTTAAGTTGTTATTAGAAAATTTTTTATGCCCATTTATCATTTTTATATTGTTTTTCCAATAATTTAAAGCTTAATATCTGATTTTGTCACAAAATCAAATGGGCTTTTATGAATTCAAAAACAAAAGGTGGTTTTAGGGAAGGTGCAGGAAGAAAGGCAATTTACAATGAACCCACTAAGACTATGCGTGTACCAATATCACGTATAGTAGAGATTAAGAAGTTTTTAGCAAATCATAAAAAGACTACCTTAAATGATGTAGCTTCTATTACCTTAATTAATCCTTCAACCTTTAAGTGTATTCCTTTAGCTTCAGAAAAAGTAGCTGCTGGTTTCCCCTCTCCCGCACAAGTGATGTGTGCTGAAAAAACAGGAGGTTTTAACTTGGTAAACTAAACACACTCATCAGGAGTTTACCATGAGCAAGAAACACAAGACTTACACCACAGAATTTAAAGCTGAAGCCATCAAATTAATTGAAGCCAATCAAGGCAATGTCTCGGAAACAGCTAGACAACTTAGCATTTCAATGCAAACTCTTTCAAATTGGAATACCAAAGCAAAGGCTGGAACTTTAGCAGGTACAAAACAGTATTCACCTGATCTAAACGCTCTACTCGAAGAAAATAAAAAACTCAAACAACAGCTCAAAATAGCTGAAATGGAACGTGAATTT
>NZ_VOYM01000107.1:0-7436 GCF_013420285.1 Acinetobacter sp. YH01019 | reverse complement strand
CGTGGTTTTAGAAGAAGTTGTAATTTCTCCAAAAAGCTTGAAAACCATTTTAAAGCCTTCGACTTAACCTTCTTTTACATCAATAATGGCTTCATTTAATGTCAGCATACTTTTTAAAACACCACCTGAATTATTATATCGAATAGATTTCATTGTCATAATAAAAACCTCGTTCAGTGAAAGTAAAATCAATATAGCGGCCGCGTTGCAAAGATGGAAATAACAAGAATTGATCAACTTTGCAGATTTTTTCTTAAACAAGTTTTTATATTTTCTTATATCTAAATGCCCAAAACGCCATCTCCCATCTAAATGTGCAATTTCTAGAACAAAGCTACACTGAATCAACAAATTAAAGCTTGAGCATTGTATGTAAACTCGGCAAATTAGTAGAAACTGAGCTCATAAGATTGTTAAAAACATGCCAAGTCCAGCACAAACCATTCGACATAAACTTTTAAATACTTTTTTCTCACGACATTCTATTTGGTTTCTCTGCATTTTTATTGCCTTATTGATTACCAATTTTTATTTCGGCTATTCACCGCACTATCTTCAGTATTTTATCCCTGAAACCTTACTGAATACGATTTGGGTGATTAGTATTGCGCTGAGCTTCTTAGGTTTATATGACGTTTTACAAAATCGACATTCGATCTTAAAAAATTACCCAATCATGGGCCATTTTCGTTTTTTGTTTGAAGAATTCCGTCCCGAAATTCGTCAATATTTTATTGAATCAGACCAAGATGCATTACCTTTTTCACGTATGCAACGCAGTCTAGTCTATCAACGTGCAAAAAATCAAAATGCAGATAAACCGTTTGGCTCTATTGTCGATGTATACCAAAATGACTACCGCTTTCTAAATCACTCTCTTACACCGTGTGTACCCGCCATTCCTGAAACCTTTCGGATTAGCATTGGTAATGAACAATGTACCCAGCCCTATAGTGCTTCAATTTTGAATATTTCAGCGATGAGTTTTGGTAGTTTGAGTGCCAATGCCATTCGTGCGCTGAATTTAGGTGCCAAGATGGGTAATTTCTACCATGATACTGGCGAAGGAAGCATTAGTCCGTATCATCTCGAAAATGGTGGTGATATTGTTTGGGAACTCGGTAGTGGTTATTTTGGTTGTCGTACCATCGATGGTCAATTTGACCCAGTACGCTTTGCTGAGCAAGCCAAGCTTCCGCAAGTGAAGATGATTGAAATTAAACTTTCACAAGGTGCAAAGCCAGGTCATGGCGGTATTCTTCCTAAAGATAAAATTTCAGAAGAAATTGCACAAATTCGTGGTGTGAGTCGCGAACATGATTGCATCTCTCCTTCTAGCCATCCTGCATTCAGCACACCTATTGAGATGATGCAATTCATTCAGCAATTACGCGAATTGTCTAATGGTAAACCTGTGGGCTTTAAATTATGTATCGGTCAGCCTTGGCAGTTTATGAGTATTGTAAAAGCCATGCTACACACCAAAATCTATCCAGATTTTATTGTAGTAGATGGCTCTGAAGGTGGCACAGGAGCTGCGCCAATTGAGTTGATTGACAATATGGGTACACCTCTACGTGAAGGTTTACTCTTTGTGAACAACACACTGATTGGTGCAGGACTGCGTTCAAAAATTAAAGTCGGCGCCAGCGGGAAAATTATCAGTGCATTTGATATCGCTAGCACCATGGCTATTGGTGCGGATTGGGTGAATTCAGCACGCGGTTTTATGTTTGCTGTGGGTTGTATTCAAGCGCAAAGCTGCCATACCAACCAATGTCCTGTCGGTGTCGCGACCCAAGATAAAGACCGCCAAAAAGCCATTCATGTACCCACTAAGGCTGAGCGTGTTTTTAATTTTCATAAAAATACCATGCATGGCTTGTCTGAACTGATTGCTTCTGCAGGTTTACAACATCCTGCGGATATACGTGCCCATCACCTCGCACAGCGCATTAATAATCGTGAAATCAAAAATTATGCTCAACTGCATTTTTGGCTCAAAGATGGTGAACTTTTAAGTTGTGAAAATAAAGATGACGAAAACTTTTATTTCCGTATGTGGAATATGGCGAGTTTAGAAAAGTTCTAATTCATACACGACGGCCAATGAACTATAAAAAAAGAGGCTTTAAAGCCTCTTTTTTACTATCTGAATGTCTAAAAAATATTAATTAATAGTAAGACTTACTATTGGGCTGTGCATGTAAAAATGCCGGAATTAATCCTGTCAAAGCCGCTCGAATATCAGCACGTTCATTAATTAACTGATGTGAGCCCTCTTCGAGCATCAGTAAAGTTTGTAATCGAAACTTACGACGAATGAATTCAATGTTATAGCGCCAATCTACAGTTTGATCCTGAGCACCCTGCGCTAACCATACTGGAATACGACAGGCAGGACGTGCTTCCATTTCCTGCATCCATTTTGACATAGCCAAAATCCAGTCCATACCCATCATACGAGGTTGTAGCGGATCTTTTAAACGGACAAAACGCAAAAATTCAGGGTTATGGTTATTACGACGGAAATGACGTGGAACTTCGCGCTTGATTCTGCGAATAATGCCAAGTCCAACCGAATTATGCCACCACGCCGATTTCGCTGGACGAATCAGCGGCGATAATAATAGCACCCGCTCCACGTATGGATTTTCGCGACGTTCTGCAAAATCGAGTAAATGATGTAGCCAAATTGCCCCACCGGTACTTTGGCCAATACCCAACCAAGGTGTCGGCAATTGCGCAGCATGTTTAACATAGCGATACACCGACTCTAATACTTGCTGATAATGATCAAAGTTTTGAATACTCGCAGGCGAACCATTACTTAAACCATGTCCAGGCAAATCATAAGTCAGTACACTAAAACCTTGATCGAGCAACTCACGAATGATCGGTTGATAAATGCCACTATGCTCTAAATAACCATGTAACAGAAAAACTGTGCCTTTGAGTTGTTCGTCTTCAGATTTTAAATTGGGTTTAAATACTTGAACATGAACTTTAAATAATGGCATTTCAACATATCCTTGCCAATGTTCACAATCTAGAGCATCAAGTGCATATAAACGACGATATGACTGAATCTCTACGGTCGGCTCAAATTTGCGATTTAAATTTAATGCTTCAAGCAACTGAGGCGTATGTTCACGGCTTGGAACTGGAAGGTCTAATTGTTTTAAAATCGAGGGATTTAAAAATGGGATATCTGGCATTTAAGGTACCTCGCGACAATCGCTAGAGCCAAACCAAACATCACGTAAGGTGGCCAATAATTCATAATTTGCCCGGCGACTATGATCGTAATTTTTTTCACTTGGTCGCCAAGCTGTAAGTGAGGTCGGCATCGGTGCTTCCACAGGAATGGTTTCAATACCATTTAATGCAAATAAACGGCGTGTACGCGGCATATGGTATTGATCCGTAATCAAAATCACCGTTGGCGCACCGCCTTTTTTCTGTAGTAATAATGAGCTAAATCGAGAGTTTTCGCATGTGTTCATGCTGCGATCTTCAAGTAACTTGGCATCAACATCACGCGCCTTTAACCATGCTTGCATATAGGGGGCTTCAACCCCACTTAATACAATTGGTAATTTATACTGGCGTTCAACATCAAGCGTGGTTTCTAAACGTAAACGGGTATAGTCATTAACCACAATATCTTTATCATTTTTATCCAGTGTTAAACCACCGCCCAATACCACAATTGCATAAGGTTCTGCAGTTGGCTGTTTAACAGGTTGATTTTGTCCCTGTAATTTTGCCAAATCATGATAAGTGGCATCATCAATCGGCTCTGCTTCAGATGCAGCTTGCTCAATTTCATGCGTTTTTAAAAACTCAAGATACTGCGTCATCAAACCTTTATTTTCTTCACTATTTAAATCAAGTAAATCCTTCATTTTTTGTGCAGGATTATCGGCTTGAATTTCCGAAGCAGACATTTCAACGGTATTTAACAGTGGAACTTTCGGCGTTTCTTTCTGATCATTTTCTTTCTGTTGCTCTTCTTCAATCAATTGTTGCAACGCTTTATAACGCGCTTGAATGACCGTTAAGTCCTGGGGCTCATCTGACTGAATCGCCTGCTCCATCAGCTTCAAATAGGCCTGACGTGCAATCCACATATCCGAGCCGGGTTCATAACCATCCTCATCACTCAAAGCCCCCATTTTTTGGCTTTGCGCTGCTAACTGATTTACCTCAACAGGAACAAAATAATTCAGCCCTTTCACCACCAGCTTTGAATAGAAAGGTGAATATATAAAAATCATTAGACAGCCGAACAGTACAAATAGCACAGCGACTATTTGTACAAGGCGAACCATCCAATGTGTCTTATTCATTCAGTAAAACCTATGTCCTATGATTAGCATTCATCTTGATGCGAGCAAATGAGACCTTGTGTATCAAATAATACAGGCTCAGGATGCAATTCAATGTTAAATTTTTGAAAAACATCATGTTGTACGGCTTTATACGTTGCACGTACATCTTGCAAACTAGCTTGTTGATAATTCACAAGCACCAAAGCTTGCTTATGGAACATACCAACTGCACCTAATGTTTTACCTTTCCAGCCTGCTTGGTCAATTAACCAGCCTGCAGCAAGCTTAACTTCATTATTCGGCTGCGGGTAATGGGGCAAATTTGGAAATTGTTGTGCAATTTGGTCAAATGCTTGCTGACTAATCACTGGGTTTTTAAAAAAACTGCCTACATTTGGATAATCTTTAGGATCTGGCAATTTAGTTTGACGAATATGGATGACCTGATTTTGCAAATTTTCTGCTGTCAGATCAGCACCAACTGCAGCTTTTAGATCACCATAATTTAATTTCAAATCTGGCTGTTTTAATAGTTTAAAAGTGACATGACTAATCACATAACGTTCTGGTTCATCTTTAAAGATACTATGACGATAAGAAAAATGACAATCCTGCGCAGCAATACTAATATTTTGTGCTATTTGACGGTCATAAACTTGCACTGACTCAATAAACTCACCTGCTTCTACACCATAAGCTCCAATGTTTTGTACAGGTGATGCACCCACTAAACCTGGAATTAAGGCTAAGTTTTGCAGACCAAATAAATTATGTTTCGTCGTCCACAGTACAAAATCATGCCATACCTGTCCAGCACCGACACGTATGGTACATGTATCTGCGTCTTCTGAAATACGTTCAATACCCTGAATATCCATATGCATCACCAATGCATGAATCTGTTCAGGTAAAAGCATATTACTACCACCTGACAATACCAAAACATTCAGATTTTCTGCTGCGGCAAAATCCAAAGCAGATTGAATATCTGTAACAGATTGAATACGGACATAATGTGATGCGACGGCATCCAGACTTAATGTGTTAAAAGGCTTAAGTTGAACCTGTGTTTGAATGTGCATTCTTAAACCTTAATGATTCTGCTGTGCTTTAAAATGATTTTGTAAATAATTGACCCAGGCCTGACTACTCGATTCACACTGATCTAAGACATGTTCAAATCCAGCATCCCCACCATAATAAGGATCAGGGACTTCCTGCTGCGGGTATTGACCATCATGCTGACTCATAAGCGAGATTTGAGCACGTAATGCACCAAATTGACGTTGTGCTTGTGCCATGAGTTGTTGAATATTTTCTAAATTTTCATAATCCATCGCCAAAATCAGATCAAAATCAATGAAGTCTTGTATGGTTAATTGACGTGCACGCAACGACGATAAATTATAACCACGTAATTTTGCATGTTTTTGACTGCGACTGTCAGGCGCTTTACCAGGATGATAATTGCTTGTACCCGCAGAATCGACCTGTATATTGAGTTGAGCTTCATCACAAAAATGTCTCAGAACCACTTCCGCCGTGGGAGAACGACAAATATTTCCTAAACAAACACACAACACCTTGTATGGCGTGCTGGATGACATAACAACCTCAAGAGTACTTTTATTTCAAGCGTCTTATGTTAAGTTATTTACAAGATGAATCCTATATCAAGACTCAAGAATAATGTTCATTTCGATATAAAAATTAGGGATAAGCCAATGAGTAATTTTCAGTTTCAAACCGTCAGCAATATTATTTCTGGCTTAGGCTCGATTCAGCAATTAAAAGATGTTCTTCAAGAATATCAACCGAAACGCGTACTACTGGTTACAGACCCCGGCATGCTAAAACAACAACTGCATCTTCCTTTGCTTGAAATACTCGAAAGTATGCAGCAAGACTATGTTGTTTACTCAAGCATTCAGGCCGACCCTGCTGAACACATCGTATTAGATGCTGTGCAGTTTGCCAAAAATGAAAAAATTGATTTGATCTTGGGTTTTGGTGGTGGTAGTTCAATGGATGTAGCCAAACTGATTGCAATTTTGGCACATCCTGAACAAACACAACAACTTGCTGACTTATATGGCGTGGGAAATGCAAAACGCCCACGACTACCTTTAATTTTAGTGCCAACTACAGCAGGTACAGGTTCAGAAGTTACCCCTATTTCTATTGTTACTACCGGTAAAACCACCAAAACAGGCATCGTCTCACCTGTTTTATATGCTGACATCGCTATCCTTGATGCAACATTTACCCGTGACCTACCTACACATATCACAGCGGCAACTGGCATTGATGCTATGGTACATGCGATTGAAGCCTATACCTCCAAAGTAAAAAAGAATCCTTATGCCGACATGCTTGCAAAACAAGCCTTAAAACTACTCAATAAAAATTTGAAATTGGTATTACAAGATGGACATGATTTAGAAGCAAGGCAACACATGTTGGTAGGTTCAATGCTAGCTGGACAAGCCTTTGCAAATTCTCCCGTTGCTGCCGTACACGCCTTGGCATATCCGCTTGGTGGACATTTTCATCTCTCGCATGGGCATACCAATGCTTTGGTACTCACTGAGGTTTTAAAATTTAATGCTCCTGTAGCGAAACAACACTATGCTGAACTCATGACTTGGCTTGATCCATATAGTACAGGTTGTACTGACGGCTTATGTGACTTGTTCATAGACCACATGCAAAATCATTTAGATTCTAGTGGATTGACATTAAAATTGAATCAACTCAATGTGCCTGAACAGATGATTGATGAATTAGCACATGATGCCTTATTGCAAACACGTTTATTGCAAAATAATCCACGTGAACTTAAGTTGCAGGATGCTCGGGATATTTATCAAGCGATCTATGTTTAATTGTAATTTTCACACAAATTATAGTGTGATACAAATCACACTATAGTCACTATATTTGTTTATTTTTCAAACAAACGACTAGTTATAACTTATATAGGACTTACGCATTGACGGATTCAAAAAAGTATTAAAATACTTTATAAAGTATCTGTGATCAGACGAATTAAACATGCTTCTACAGCAACTTGTACATTACCCATTTATATGGGCTTTCTCA
>NZ_VOYM01000106.1:0-7606 GCF_013420285.1 Acinetobacter sp. YH01019 | reverse complement strand
AATGGGAGTGCATGAGCTGTGGTACAGCTCATGATCGAGATATAAACTCAGCTCTAAACATTCTTGCGCTTGGGCATAAGCGTCTAGCTGTAGGAATCACCCTTTTTTAAGGGGGTGAGGATGTCAACTCTGTCTTTTAACCACCAAGTTCTGTCTAAGCATGATCTTGATGGCGCATGATATAAGAACCTAGCTAAGGCTTTAGCTAGGTTCCTACTACACTTAGTTAAGTTGCTAGAACGGCAGTTAAAACTTGTTGTTCAAGTTCAGTGAAGGCAATGCCTTTTTGCCGTGGGCGTGCTAAGTCAACGTTGAACTCTTTGGCAATATGCCCCTTATCTAACAAAATAATACGGTCTGCTAACTGCACAGCTTCACTAACATCATGAGTTACTAAAATGGCGGTAAAGCCTTGTTCAGTCCATAATTTTTCAATCAAGTTTTGCATGTCTAAACGAGTCAGTGCATCCAGTGCGCCTAACGGTTCATCGAGCAGTAAGATGCGTGGTTTGTGCGACAATGCGCGTGCTAAAGCCGCACGTTGGCGTTGACCGCCAGATAATTGGGTCGGCCATAAGTCAGCTTTTTCTTTGAGTCCAACTTTTTCTAGTAATGCCGACGCATTGGCATGTTGGGCTTTGTCTAAACCGAGCTGCACATTTTTTTCAATACTGCGCCAAGGCAGAAGGCGTGGGTCTTGAAACATGACGCGAATGTCGTTTGAGGTAATGCCTTCCCGAATATGGCGTGCAGATTTAAATTTGATTTCGCCATAGCTTTGTTTTTCAAGGTCAGCAATTAAACGCAACAGGGTACTTTTACCACAGCCGCTACGACCTACAATTGCTAAAAACTCACCGGGTTGGATATGCAGATCGAGGTCTTCAAGAACTTTAACGCTGCCATAAAATTTATGCAGTTGCTCAATAATAATTTCAGCGCCAAGTACAGCATGAGGATTGATATCTGCTGCAGTCGTGTCTTGAGGCTTTGTGCTGTCATCGGCATGACGGCTTATGCTTAAATCAGTCATCTCATGCTCCTAAATTATTTCTGGTAACCCGCATGCCAGCGGAGCAAATATTTTTCAAGTGTTACTGCCAGTACATCAGCGAGTTTACCGAGTAGGGCATACAGTAAAATCCCCACTAAGACGATGTCGGTTTGTAAGAACTCACGGGCATTCATGGTCATGTAGCCGATACCAGCTTGCGCAGAAATGGTTTCAGCGACAATGAGCAGTACCCAGACTAGCCCTAATGAGAAACGCAGTCCCACCAATATGGACGGCATTGCACCGGGTAAAATAATTTCTTTATAAAGTTGCCAACCACTCAAACCATAACTTTTACCCATCTCAATGAGCTGTGGATCTACCGAACGGATACCGTGGTAAGTGTTGATATAAATCGGGAAGAACACCCCAATTGCCACCAAAAATAATTTGGCAGATTCATCAATGCCAAACCACAAAATCACCAATGGAATCAGCGCCAATGCAGGGATGTTACGGATCATTTGTAAGGTGGTATCGAGCAGGGTCGATGCTAATTTTGATGAACCATTCAATAGTCCTAAAAATAGGCCGAGACCGCCACCCACTAAGAGCCCCATCAAGGCACGTCCTGCACTGACTTGTACATGCTTCCAAAGTTCACCGCTCATGAGCAGGTTCCAGAAGGCAACAACTACAGCACTGGGTGCAGGTAAAATTCTACTTTCTAATAGACCTGTTACCGAGGCCAGTTGCCACAGTAAAATAAGTGCTATAGGAAACAACCAAGGCAGCAAACGCTGCCCGAATTGTGTTCCACGTGAAACCTTCGGTTCTTTGAAGGTTTCAACAGAAACTGTTTTTGACATTAAGCAGGCTCCTGAGCTTTTGCAGCTTTCTTGTTTTCTTCAGGGGTGTAGTTGTTTGCCACAATTTCACCAAATGGACCTGTCAGATTTGGCTGTGCCAATTTTTCGCGTGTTTCCAATGGAAGAAGCGGGAACACTAATTCAGCGAAACGAATGGATTCTTCAAGATGCGGGTAGCCCGAGAAGATAAAGGTACTGATGCCTAGGTCAGCATATTCTTGGATACGTGCCGCAACTGTTTCAGGGTCACCCACTAAAGCGGTACCTGCACCACCACGGACAAGACCGACCCCTGCCCACAGGTTAGGTGAAACTTCGAGTTTCGAGCGATCACCATTGTGCAACTCAGCCATACGACGTTGACCGACTGAATCCATTTGTTTGAATTTTTTCTGTGCCGCAGCAATGGTTGCATCATCCACGTATTGAATTAACTCTTCCGCCGCTGCCCAAGCTTGTTCATTGGTTTCACGCACGATCACATGTAGACGAATACCGTAGTTCAGCTCACGACCTTTGGCTTTGGCTTTTTCACGCACCACGGCAATTTTTTCTTTCACTGCTGCGGGTGGTTCACCCCAAGTTAAATATGTATCGACTTGTTCAGTTGCCAGTTCAATCGCATCTTCTGAAGAACCACCAAACCACAGTGGTGGATATGGCTTTTGTACCGGTGGATAGAGTAATTTTGCATCGTCAACGCTGAGTCGTTCACCGTGGAAAGTGAAACTTTCACCGGTATGTGAACGGGTTAGAATTTCACGCCAAATGGTGGTGTATTCGGCTGCGGTTTTGTAGCGAGTTGCGTGGTCTTCATATACACCATCACCCTTCAACTCTTGTTCATCGCCACCGGTAACCAAATTGAGTAGCACACGACCGCCAGAGAGACGGTCAAACGTCGCAGCCATACGCGCCGTTAAAGCGGGAGTCGTTACACCTGGGCGCAAAGCTACAAGGAATTTTAGGTTTTTGGTTGCATCAATTAAGCTTGCTGCGGTTAACCATGGATCTTCACATGAACGGCCAGTTGGAATCAGTACACCCTCATAGCCAAGGTTATCAACCGCAACTGCGATTTGCTTCATATAAGCATGATCAACCTGACGTGCACCTTTGCTGGTACCTAAGTAGCGACTGTCACCGTGTGTTGGGATAAACCAGAAAATTTTCATGTTAAATTCCTTGTGTATTGATGGCTCGGTTATCAATGTGAAGCAGGTGTCCAAACTTTTTCTTGGACTGAAATAGTGTTGGGAATCAATTGAACTTGTTTGAACAAGTCCGCAATATTTTGTTGGGCTTGAACCACTTCAGCATTGAGTGGTTTAACTGGTGAAGGTTTAATGCGACGTGCAAAGGCTTGTGCTGCAACAGCTTTTTCTAAGCCTGTACTGCTTTGGTATATCTCTAATGCAACATCTTGATGTTTGACGATCCATTGGTCTGATGCATTCAGTGCATTTAAGAATTTGGCTGGTGAATCTGGATGGGCCTGGATCACTTTAGGATTGGCCACGTAGAACGAATAGGTCTGTGGGAAATCGCCTGCTTCCATCAGCACTTTGGCGCCTGCATCTAACTCTGCTGCAGAAAGGAAAGGATCCCAAATGACCCAAGCATCAATTGATTTTTTATCGAAAGCTGCACGGGCATCTGCGGGTGGAATCCAAATCGGTTGAATATCAGTCCAGCTCAGACCAGCTTTCTGTAAAGTTTTAGACAGTAACTCATGCGCACTTGAACCTTTTTGTACCGCAATACGTTTGCCTTTGAGTTCTTGAATTGTTTTAATTGGGCTATTGGGTGGAATCACCACAGCCAATGAATCATTAGGAACAGCCTCATAGCCAATGTAGTTCAAGTCTTTATTGGCAGCTTGAGCAAAAATCGGTGGCGTGTTGCCAACATAGCCATAATCCACCGCGCCTACAGCCAAGGCTTCAAGCATTTGCGGGCCAGCAGGGAACTCTTTCCAATCAATCTGAGCACCTGGAAATTGTTGCTCAAGCAATTTTTGTTGACGTGCAACCAACAGGTTCAAAGCCGATTTTTGAAAGCCGATGGTAATGTGCTTCACTTCAGCTTTGACTTGTGGATCAGTACTGTTTGATTCAGCTTCTTGCTTTTGGCAAGCACTCAAACTGATGCCGAGTGTAGTAAGACCAACAATTGAAAAAGTTTTTAAAATACCCATGGCAGTGCCCTTATTTTTATCTCGGCTTATTTGATAATGGCTGATTCAATGTTTAATTTATTTGGAATCAATTTTTCGTTATAGAACGCATCAGCGACTTGTTGCTGTTCTTTAGCCACTTCAGGTGTGACTAAGGTGACGTTGTCGCCTAGGCGTGAAATTGATGTTTTTAGAACATCAAGACCAAGTCCAGTTTTACCTTCAAGCAATTTGGCAGCTTCATCTTGGTTTTTAGAGACCCATTGCGTGGTCAAGTTCAACTCGTTTACGACTGCTTGAACCACTTTTGGATGTTCTTGTGCGAACTTACGATCGGCTAAATAGAACTGATAGTTCTTCACCAAATTTTCGCCATTGGCAATGGTACGTGCGTTTAATTGATGCTCAGCTGCAGACAGGAACGGGTCCCAAATGACCCAAGCATCGACTGCACCCTTTTCAAAGGCAGCACGGGCATCTGCAGGCGGTAAGTAAACCACTTCAATGTCACTAAATTTCAGTTTATTGGCTTCAAGCAGTTTCAATAGTAAGTAATGCACGTTCGAACCTTTGTTCAGAGCGACACGCTTACCCTTAAGATCTTGAATGGTTTGAATGTTCGAGTCTTTTTGTACAATTAAAGCTTCTGCTTTCGGTACAGCCGGTTGATTGGCGATATACACTAAATCGGTTTGTGCTGCTTGCGCAAAAATCGGTGGTGCTTCACCGACTTCACCAAAAGACACGCTACCGACATTTAAGCCTTCAAGCAGTTGCGGGCCAGCAGGGAATTCAACCCATTTCACATTGACGCCTTGCTCTTTCAGCGAGGTTTCCAATGTGCCGCGTTCTTTCAGGATGGGTAATAAGCCATATTTTTGAAAGCCAATATTTAAGGTCACGCTTTCTTGTTGTTTTTGACCGCAACCGGATAACATCATGGCACCCGCAACCGCTGAAGACAGTACTAATGTTTTTGTCCAGTGTTTTGCTTTGTTAGTGCTCATGTATGTGCTCCTATCGAGGGGTAAAATGCATAACTGTTGATTTATGAACACATAAGCTAAAGAGTTTTCTTTTTCGAAAAAAATAAGAAAAGTTAAATTTAAAATCAGGAAAAAAGATAAATAAAAATAAGCAAAACTTATGAATAATTATGATTTTGTATAAACATATATTGTGCTTCTTTAATTTATTAAATATTTGATAATTATGGTTATTATTTTCTTATTGCGTTGCTGTATAAGCATATCGTATTCAATGAAAAGCAATTTAATAAATTTGAGCGTTTTTTTTGCATATCCTTATGCAAAATAAAGATAAATTGGCAGAAAAAAAGCCACGTTTAAAGTGGCTTTTTGCAGACTAAAGAGTTGCGTTGGTAGTTATAAAGTGCCTGACGGGCATTCGGCAAATCATCAACACTGACTTGCTCAAAACCTTGTTCCAAGAACCAATGTGCGGTGCGGGTTGTCAGAATGAACAATTGTTCGATACCAAGTGCACGGGCTTTTTCTTCGAGATAATGCAAAATTTGGCTGCCACGGTTTGACTTACGATAGCCTGGATGTACAGCCACACAAGCAATTTCCGCCGAGCGTTTTTCACCTTCCGCCGCTGGAATTGGATACAGTGCAGCACAGGCTAAAATGGTGCCATCACGTTCAATCACCGCAAAATGCTCAATTTCATTTTCAAGGCGTTCACGTGAGCGATAGACCAATATCCCTTCTTGCTCGAGTGGGCGGAGTAAACTGATTAGACCCACCACATCTTGAATATTGGCGGTACGTACTTCTTCATAATGAGCATCGGTGATCATGGTGCCAGAACCATCACGGGTGAACAGTTCTTCGACCAATGCGCCATCATAGGCATAGGAAATAAGATGTACACGATGTACACCTTGTAACGATGCATCTTTGGCACCGCGTAAATGCAGCGCAATATCTGGGTTTGAATCTTGATACTGATAAATATGCTGATCCAGCTGATGCGGAGTAATCTCACGCTGTAACTGACCATGTTCATTGTTTAGGCCATGTTGCTTACCTAAAAAAATCAATTTATCGGCTTTTAAACTAATCGCCGTTTTGGTTGCCACTTCTTCAGCCAATAAGTTAAACACTTCACCTGTGGTGGAATATCCAGTTGGCCCAAGTACCACAATATTTTGACTGGCTAAATGACGTTGAATGGCATCGGTATCCACTGAACGGACTTCACCAGATAATTGAAAATCGACCCCATCACGAATGCCATAAGGTTTTGCCGTGACTAAATTACCTGAGACCACGTCAATGCGTGCGCCATACATGGGCGAGTTGGCCAATCCCATAGAAAGCAAGGCTTCAATTTGCAAACGAATTGAACCGACCGCATTCATTACAGCAGGCAATGATTCACGAGTGGTAATACGACGATGCTGATGGAAAGGGGTAATAATGTTATTGCTGTCTAAATTATGGTTGATTTGCGGACGCGCACCATGAACCAAAATTAAACGAATACCTAAAGAGTGAAGTAAGGCGATGTCGTGAATAATATGTTGAAAGTTGTCATGCTGTACTGCTTCACCATCAAACATAATGACAAAGGTCTTGTTACGGTGAGCATTAATATAAGGCGCAGAATGTCGGAACCAATGCACATATTGTAAGGTTGTGCTTGATGACGGTTCAGATAAATTCGTTTGCATGCCTAATTTCACTTAATCAGTTTCCTACATCTGATTCTAATCAAAAAAAGCAGAAACGGAACGATAAAAATAAAAAAACACCTGAACATCGTTCAGGTGTTGGGAAAGGGACTCATTGAGACAGACAATTAGTAATTAGTTTCTGATACGGATAATACGGTCGGTACGATCATTCACGAGGACATAGTCACCATTGATTTTGTACCAATGTTGGTAACGGCCTGTATTCGGTAAACGACGTGCTTCACGATCACTGACTTTATAACGGCTTGAGTCATAAGCACGTGGAAGTGTTTGCCCTACACGCCAATCACGGCTTGGATTTACACGTGAGTTATAGCGGTTGTTATCATAACGATTGTCATAGCGGTTATTGTTGTTCCAGTTACCTGAATGCTTGTTGTCATTCCAACGTGAATCTTGGTGCTGAGCGTGATAACGGCGGTCATCTTGACGATGATCTGGTGCAGCCATTGCAGCAGAGGTTGCCAAAACTGCAGATACTGAAAGTACGAGTGTAGATACGAACTTATGCATGGAAATCACCTTCATTTTTAAATATGTTTTCGATGATTCAAAATTAACGTGGAAGTTCAGAGAAAGCGTGAGCGAGATATAGTGGAATTGTGAACTATATGAAGAAAAAAAGGAGATCTGTAAATCAGGGCAAAGCCAGTGTTGGTCATGCTTGAAGAAGTTTCTTAGATCTTAAACAACGGAAAAGCCCAGACAAAGTATGGGCTTTTTTATCAAATGGAGCGTAAAACTCTGTCCTTCAGGTCAGAGATATAAGCGACACGACATGAAGTGTCGTTTGATTTAACTAAGGACTATTTTCCTTGAGTTTTGATTGTTAATATAAGTACATG
>NZ_VOYM01000105.1:0-7610 GCF_013420285.1 Acinetobacter sp. YH01019 | reverse complement strand
AAATTCACGTTCCATTTCAGCTATTTTGAGCTGTTGTTTGAGTTTTTTATTTTCTTCGAGTAGAGCGTTTAGATCAGGTGAATACTGTTTTGTACCTGCTAAAGTTCCAGCCTTTGCTTTGGTATTCTAATTTGAAAGAGTTTGCATTGAAATGCTAAATTGTCTAGCTGTTTCCGAGACATTGCCTTGATTGGCTTCAATTAATTTGATGGCTTCAGCTTTAAATTCTGTGGTGTAAGTCTTGTGTTTCTTGCTCATGGTAAACTCCTGATGAATGTGTTTAGTTTACCAAGTTAAAACCTCCTGTTTTTTCAGCACACATCAGATGAACCGAACGATTAAAGAAGCTACTGTCAAACGGTTCCATTACGACGATCGCACTCAGCTATGTATTCACCTTGCTGATTTTATTGCTGCATACAACTTTGGCTGCAGACTCAAGACACTCAGTGGCCTGACTCCCTACGAGTTCATCTGCAAACAGTGGACAGATGAACCTGAATTTTTTAAGATTGATCCGATCCATCAAATGCCGGGACTAAACAGATGTACAATTTACTTTTTCGGGTACACGTTTAGGTCCCGTAAGGCTGTGGACAAGTATAAAAGAGTTTATGTAAATTTCTCTCCGGCAGTCAGTAATGATGCACTTAAAGCAATGCGACAGACTATTCGGAAATGGGTGGAGTTTCAAAAAATATGCTAGTTAATTCTGTTAATAGAGAAATTGAAAAGAAGTAAATTAAATTGACTAAATTTTTAATGCTTTATAAGATTTAAATTATGGTTAGCATACTTTTTGAAACACCACTGTATACTTTTTAATAAAAAATTAGTACCCTATTGTTAATGATAAATTAAGTAAAAAAGATAATGTATGAAAATACGATTTTTTGTTCTCTTTACCTCTATTTTAGCGGGTACATCGGCATTTATGTATGCAGCGAATCAGCAATCGACTCAGCTTAATGTGAGCATTATCATTAAAGAAACCTGTAATATTACGACCGCAAACAGTTCAGATCTTGATTTTGGAAGCATTAATCGTGCCTCAACAGGATCCAATCAGAGTAGCCATTTAGCAGTCAATTGCACACAGGGAACACCTTATAGTATTGCATTACAAAGCCAACGCGAAATGACGAATGTCGCTTTAAATAACACTAAAATCCCTTACACCCTCTATCAGGATGCCAATCGTACAACGCTCTGGGGTGCAGATACTCAAAATGCATACAGCAATACGGGCACTGGAAACACACAAAAAATTCCCGTTTGGGGACAAGTTAACCAAGCAAATACCAATGTTCCTGCAGGTCAATATACCGACAAAGTAACTGCTGTGATTACCTATTAATAGGTTAGAGTCACAGTAATGGTATCCTGATATTCTCCTGCTGGTACAGCAGTTGCACTTGGCCCAGCCTTTCCATAAATAGGAATAGTTTGTGTGCCATTGTTGCCCATTCCCTGTGATGTGCCACTATTGTTCCAAAGCTGGCTGTACTGAGCATCACGATATAATTCATAGGCAATATAGTCCGCACCTTTACGCATACGACGCGTCGTACCATCGTAGTTCATTCCCTGATCTAAATTCACTTTCCAAGACGTATTCAAAGGACAGGACAACGCTACCGCTGTCGAACTGGTCACTGCCTGAGATAAATCATTCATTTGACCAAAATTCAGATCATATGCAGAAATCAAATTACAGCTGTTTTCATAATTTGTCGTTACGCTCAAACTGTTACCACTTTGATTGCTTGACTGAGATGCCAATACATCTTCTGTACTTGGCTGCTTGTCCTGACTAAAGGCATATAATAGATTGACTTGTATATCATTATTATTGTGATAACTTCCAGCTGTTACATTTTGCCCCGCATAGACATGACCATAAATAGTTAGATCAAAAACTTTCTGGTTTTCATTCGCGGTAAAATTTTTATAAATACATTTTAACGTCGATAAATTGGCTTGCGTATCGATTCGTTGTGTTAAAGCGGGATCATAATACAAATCATAAGTGAGATAAGAATGCGGCCAAGAAGAATATGAAACCATTTGTCGACGATTACTGGATAAACCTAAACCATCCAAGGTCGCATAAGGACACAAAGACACATTGACCGTTTTAGTATGGCCATATTGGTTACAAGTCACTTGCCAATTGGTATAGCTGGTTTTCCCTTTACTTGAGACTGAACCGAAATTCAAAGCTGGGCCTGACAGCCAGCACGAACCAGATGCTTGCACCGATGAACTGGCACCCATTAGAACAAAAGGTAACATTAGGACAAAAATCCAATACGCCATCAGCAACCATGAACGTCGTACATGGTGAACATTCATCATTATTTGCACGTTAAATTCCCCAAGTCTAGAAAACCATATTGCGCTGAAAAATCAGGCAAGTCCATACGGCACACCTGCCCCATTTGCTCGACAAAAACTGTTGACGCAGCTGGATTTTCTAAATAAATCATACCATCCCGCCCAACAATCGTATGTTCAACATTCTCTAAATGAGGTGCAGTTTGCTGAACCCACACTCGGCTTCCCATTTTTAAAGGCTGATTCTGCTCGTCGACCGCAGCCCATTGTACCGAACGCATTTTATACACTGGAAAATTCAGATATACGCCACTAGCACTATAGGGGACTGCATCTATCTGTGTTGACTCAATTTTATATTCCAGCGGTAAATCCAACGTATCTATAGAGACCACATTATGCTGATATGGATTCAGGGAGTCGATTAATAACAAGCCCTTGCGATTGGTTTTACCCACGAGACGATTTTCCAGCCGCACGGGAATATCTGCCACACCTTCTGTAGACACCACGGCAAATGAGTTCAGTGATTGACGCATGGCAAAAAGATTGCGGTTCATCATCACCAGACTGCCACGTGCTGACCCAATGACAGTACTATAATCTTCATCGTTAATCTTAGCATTCTGAAAACCCAGATCCCATTGTCCCACTGAGGTTTCCCGCTGCAACTGTCCCTGTAAGCTATAATTGCTTGGATCACTATATTCAATGTTGCTTTGCCAGCCCCAATCCGCTTGATTTTGCAAAGCTGTTTTACGCACACTTGCCGACACTTTATTACGCTCTGTATTTTTTTGGGCATTCATGGCGGCATTGGTCTGACGGTCTAATGGAATATTCAATGACATAAAAAAAGTATTACTTTTTTCATTTAAATCACGGGTCATATTTAAGGTTAAATAGTTTTTAGAAGGAAAATAATAAGACCAATTAAAGATCAAATATTCATTATCAATGCCCTGATATTGCTGCGCTGCATAACTGCTACCAAATTGACCAAGAGGCGTATTCACTCCCAAGAAAACATGATCAGAGCGGTCAATATAGGCATAGCCCAAACGACTTGCCAAATCACCAAAATTACCGTCACTTTGCTGATGATGCATAGAAAAGTTGATCAAGCGGTTATTCCACTCATAACCTGCTGAAAAAGCCTGCCCTGCCTGCTGGTTTAATTCGCTATAACTATAAGAGCCATTCAGCACCCCTAAAGCGTTTGGCAAGCGGTGTACAATACCGAATCCTGCTAAAGCCACATTATTTGAATATTCAGTATGGCTTTCCAAAGTCGTGTCATTGCTGAGACCATGCCGGAAAGTGGCATTCATTAAAAGATCATGCCCATAGCTAAATGACTTGACCGCATAATTCAGTTTATTCACTCCTAGACTCACGTCCCAGTCGGATAAACCTTGCTGCAATAACTGTGAAGTACCAAATAAGGAAAAATTGACAACCCGTTGCTGCCCATTCAAATCAGTAATTAATAACTGCGCTGTTCCTGCACCTGTAATTGACGGTGCGGTCTGAATATTAAACTGCCCCGGAAGTACTTCACTGCTGCTTTGCTGAATACCATTAATTAATAAATCTACCGTTGATGGCAATAGTACTGAATCTTTAAATGAGGCTAGCGGTGAAGTCACTTGGTATGGCTGTAAATTATAGTTTTTAGCAAGTTTAATGCCTGAAATTCGTGTCGAACGGCTCCAATCTAAAGCACGCGACTGACTATCACCCAACGTTAATGTCAGCGCCCGATTGGCAAAATCCTTTTGCCAATAAGTATCTAAAATCTGGCTATTCAGTTCTTCCGATATGTTTGACTTAGTATAAGCATGGTTGGCAGAAATACTCAAAACACTGCCTGCCCCAAAACCAAAAAGACGTAGCTCATTCCAACCACTTAAAGACCAAGCATCTTCCGTCGCTTGGGCATAAAAATCGTAATTGAAAAGCACACCTGGCTTAATCTGTTGGGCATTCACTTTAGCGGCCTCTATCGGAATAAATCCTGCAACGGTATTGTTTTGCAAAAGAGAGACGGCTACATCCAGATGGATACTTTGCGCAGCGGCATTGTAATCGTAGTTCAAACCAGAAATTTGAGACAAACTGATAAAACCTGCGTGCTGAGGAGCATCAGGTATGCCAACTTTTAATTGCAGTTCTTGTAGGGTCGTTCGTGAAATCAGTAAATCATGCGGTGTTTGAATAAAGTGCCCAAAAGTTGAGCTAGATGCCTGATTCAACACAATACTTAAATACAGCTCCTGCTGCTCAATACCATCATCCTCTAAACTGACGGTTTCGCCGGCAATAACCAAAGTACTGGATAAACAATACGTACACAGCAATGCTTGAAATAATGGGCCACAGTAAGCGAACTTTTTTATCATTAATACTTATTGAATGGGAAGCAGCTGTGCTAAACCATCACTATTGATTCTGGCTTCAAACTTGCCATTTGGGAGTATTTTTTTAGACTCGGGAATATCCCAACGCATGCTCTGACCAGCAAGCGCATAGCCTACTAAGCCATTGATTAACGGTATTCTTTCACCATTTGGATTGATATAGGTTAATTCACTGATCCGAATATGGCTTTTCGCATTGTTCTTTACAATCAGCTGCTGAGCCTGATATTGAAAATTCACTTGATTTAACAGGGTTAAACCATTGCGCATAGCAATACTATCAGTAGGCTTGATAAAAACTGGAATAGAATACTGTAATAATAACTGCAAGCCAGTTTGTGCATCGGCTTGTCCTGAACTTGGCAGTTCATCAATCAATAAGCGATAAGTCTGTTCTACCGCTGTATTTTGTGGCGCAATACGAATAATTCGGATCAGCTGTTGCTCACCCGCTTTAATTTCTGTAATCGATGGGCTAGCAACCAAGTCTCGTGTAGTATTTACTTGATCCTGACCTGCAACTTGCGACCAGATCAACACGCGAGTTTGTGCCCGAATAGGTCGCTCACTGGTATTGGTCAGCCATATTTCTTTGGCTTTTTCCTGCGGGGAGAATGCAACAGAAATTGGAGCAACTTGTAGACTGGCTGCCAAAGTGCTGAGCGAATAAAGTGAAACGATAGAAGCACAAATGAATTGTCTCAATTTGTTCATATTCTACGTCACTCTATTCGTACAGCTCTAATCAATTAGTAAGTTACAGTTGCAACCACTGTATCCACATAAGTACCAGCTTCAACGTTAGTATTGCCCGCTAATTTAGCATAGACAGGGATTGCTTGATCTTTACCATTACCTGTTTTTGATAATAAATTGTCAGCATCCCACTCAGTTGTACGGGTAGAGTCCTGATACAATTTATATGGAACTGTTGAAGATGTATTTGTGTTACTCATTTCACCTGTACCAGCTAAAGCAATTTTATAAGGTGTGTTTAAAGTACAAGTAACATTTAACTGACCTTTTGCATTGCTTGCAGATTTAGTAGAACGATCAACAGAAGCAAATTCTACGTTTTGAGATGCAGTAAACTCACATGATTCATTTACTGTAAGTTTAACTTCAAATTGAGTAGACTTAGTGACTTCCGCATGCGCTACAGTAAAAAGAGAAGAAAAACCTAAAACCGCCGAAACAATGACTTTTTTCATGAAATGCCCCATACAATGTGAATGATTACACACTAAATAAAAATATGGCGTGGATTATAGCCTATTTTTTGATCTTGTAAAGAACTTTAATAAAAAATAAGTACAAATTTCACCCAAATATTTTCCTCGTTTTTTCACATGTCTTTGTTGCAAAAAGTCTTTGATGGCATTTTCCCCATTTCCAATTGGTTCTATCTAAAGTCAGTTGCACTTGGTCGAATGAAAACATATTGAAAATCAACTGAGAAATTTGACGATAATCAAAATACTGACCTGCAAAGAAGCGCTGCATACGTCGATAAAATGATTGTGGTAAGCACTTGATGGGCAAGGCTTTAGATGCAGAAGAAAGATTACATGTTTGCTTTAAAATAATCACAAGCATGATGAGCGCAAAGCACTTTAAATGTGACTTGTTCCATTTTAGAGATTTGTTTAAGATAAGATATAACTCATTGAGATGTATCATAGTATTCGTCGTTAGAAAACAATTATTGTGACATTATTTCAATGAGTTATCTATTTTTGTCGTGTACAGAGAAAGTAAGGGATAAATTCACTACAATTATGGGCAATGAAATTGAAAAATTACAAACATTAAGAATGCCTGATTATCATGGCTCATTGGCTTATATCAATAAATTTGAAAACTGCACTGTAGTTGGGTTACCACATCCTTCTAGTGGTCGTGGAATTACAAATGAGTATATTGAATTCTGTGGATCTGAATTAAATCCTATTATTTCTCAGTTTAAAAAAGATCGCGGTATTGCATAAAATTTATGAAAAAAGTCCATCTCACCCAAGCAGATATAACAACCTTTGCTGTACACGCCATTGTTAATTCAGCAAACAAATCATTGCTTGGTGGAAGTGGGCTTGATTATGTCATTCATAAGAAAGCAGGGCCATTGATGAAAGCTGAATGTATCAAGCTGAATCAAGAAAAAGGTGGGTGTCCAACAGGTCAAGCGGAGGTAACTACCGCTGGTAATTTACCTGCAAAATATCTAATTCATGCAGTTGGTCCGAGATGGTTTAATGGTGAGCGTAATGAGCCACAGTTACTTTGTGATGCTTATAGTAATGCGCTTTTTAAGGCAAATGCACTTCATGCATCTACTGTTTCTTTTCCCAATATTAGTACAGGTGTGTATGGTTTTCCTCGACAATTAGCTTCTGAGATTGCCATAGGCACAATCTTATCTTTATTACATAAATACGAGTATGTCGAAGAGGTATTCTTTATTTGTCGTGAAGAAGAAAACTTTATAATTTATAAAAATATTTTGTTAAATATTGAGGATCCAAATATTCAAATCATAATTTCTTAGTTTAAATCAATGTTGAGCTAATCAAACTCATTTATAAGCAAGCTCTTGAAGTTCAGCTTTATGCTGATTAATAACTGGTTTAGCACTGTGCATCACAACACGTTTTGTTGCTTCATCATTGCTAAATTGAATTGGTAATACTTGACCTGAAACCTTTTGGCGATTTGAAACTTGATCAAGGGTAAGCGTCCGCTGAACACACCTTATGAATTCATCCTATAAGCCTTAATTTAGTCCCCACTTAAAAACAAGTGGGGACTAAAATTTATGACTACAAATCACCAGACATCCATCGCATCTCTTGCGAA
>NZ_VOYM01000104.1:0-7661 GCF_013420285.1 Acinetobacter sp. YH01019 | reverse complement strand
GCGAGGCTTTAGGAGAAGCTGCAACTTCTCCAAAAAGCTTGAAAATCATTTCAAAGCCTTTGATTTAGTGTTCTTTTATATCAATAATGGATTCGTTTAATGCCAGCATACTTTTTGAAACACCACCTAAAAACTAAGCTGTATAATGTTGCCCCTTCTCCCCTCGGGGAGGACGGTGGCGAAAGATTCTCTATATTCCTCTCTATCACCGTTGCGCAGCAGTACTATGCATGTCTAGCTAAAAGTGAGTGTTTAAATTAAAGCGAATACATGCAGTAATAAACCATAGATACTCACCACGACACAGCTGATGATCGTACCTGAAGCAATGTATTTTGCCGACGTGCCTGTCCCCTGATAATGCGTTTCCAAAGCCACAATATTGGCTGCTGGCGGTAAACAGAACAATAAGAACATGACCCCAATATATTGTTCAATATTAGGAATAGCGAGGTAACGATAACTCAGCCCACACAGCACCGCGCCACATGCTAATTTTAACAAAGCCGTCTGACTACTTTGCCACAGGTCTGCTTTCTCAACTTTGGTGTGCCTCAACCACATGCCCAATACACACATGCCAAAGAAGCTCATACCAAATTTGGCTGCACTATAAACTACATCAATCAGATCATGCTGTGACCAATATTGCACCCCAACGGAACGAAAAATAAGGGCCAGAATCAAAGCAATCATGGGTGGAGCACAGAGCACTTTTTTTAAAATAAACGAAAAAGCTAACGATGTTTGGCTCACAGCCGTCACTGCCCAGAGATTACCAAAAATAGAGCCACCGATGTATAGCGCCACCATTGCTGGACTAATTTTTGTGCCAAACAACGCAATCGCAAAAGGAAAGCCTAACCATGCCATATTGACATAACTAAAACACAGGGCGCTTAATTTATTCTTTGAAAAGTATAAGAAAAAGTAAAATAAGAGCACTGCCACGACAAAACTGAATAGCATCAGACTAAAGCTACCAGCCTGATAAAACACCATGTTGTAGACAATAACAATCGGAATAAAGCAACGTGCTAAAAGACTTGAAAAGCCTGTTTTCAACCGTGTTGCCAATGGGGTGGATGCAAGGAATAAACCACTAAGAAAGGCCAACAGAGGGAGCAGCAACGTCACTTCAATATCCTTGAAATTTCACCGAATCATCATACACTGCTTTTTCTCAAAATCTGTGCGAAGCGATCGTTTTGTCTTGAAATTGAAACATCATCGTCACCGCAATGTCACACAAGCCTGTTGATATAGGGAAAACGAAAAATGATGAGGATCTACCCATGGCGGGACTATCAATTTGGCACGTACTAATTTTTGCAATTGTGGTTATTCTTCTTTTTGGTACAGCCAAACTTAAGAACTTAGGTAAAGATGTCGGCGGTGCCGTGAAAGACTTTAAAAAATCAATCCGTGATGAGGAAGCTGAAGCAGCTCAGCTAAATGAACCACGAACGATTGATGCTCATGTCAAAAGCACCGAAAGTTCTATTAAAAGCTAAGCGAGCACTGCCATGCTAAATGTGGGTATGACGGAACTCTTATGCTTTGCGATCGTTGCATTATTAGTTCTAGGTCCTGAGAAACTACCTGAAGCAGCACGCTTTGCAGCCAAATGGTATGGCAAAGCCAAACGTTTTATGAATAGCGTTCAAACTGAGGTAGATCGTGAGCTAAAGCTTTCTGAATTTCGTCAGGAAATCCAAAAAGAAATTGAGCGTATGACCGAAATAGAACAACGCTTACAAAAACAACTCGATCATCTCAGTAAATCAGCTCCAACAACAAAAACTGAAAATACGACTGCATATGAATATCAGTGGCTCACACCCTCTCCATTAACACCATTTTCAATCAACCATCTTAAACAACATGGTACACCTTTGTTTACTGCAGCAAATATACCTATTCAGCCCCAATTGAAGATAGCCGTATGAATCAAGTGTCAACAAGGCCAGACTCAAACACAGGCCAAGATGAAGAATTAGAACAAATGCCTGTCATGCAGCACTTAATTACACTGCGCAAGTATTTATTTAAAATCGTCGGCATTACCCTGTTGCTGTTCTTTTGTTTATTGCCTTTTCGCAATACGACTTATCAACTGTTATCTGAGCCACTACGCCAACAACTGCCAGTCAACTCAACCATGATTGCGACAGATGTCACAGCAACATTTATGGCACCGTTTAAATTAAATCTATTTGTTGCTCTGGTGTTAGCAATGCCAGTCATCATTTACTTAATTTGGTCTTTTGTGCGACCTGCACTATATGAGAAAGAGCGCTTCTTGGCGGTTCCACTGCTTGTGGGTAGTATCGCACTGTTTTATATCGGGATCGCGTTTGCCTACTTCATTACGCTTCCAGCAATTTTACATTTTTTTATCAGTGTCTCGCCTGAAAGCGTCGCTCCAATGACGGATATCAATAGTTATCTCAGTTTTTGTTTGAAACTCTTTTTGGTTTTTGGACTCACTTTTGAAATCCCAATTATTACTTTAGTCCTAATTTTAATTGGTGTCGTTAGCACACAGAGTCTCGCTGAAAAGCGTCGTTTCATTGTCGTGGGATGCTTTTTCATTGCGATGTTTGTCACACCACCTGATGCACTTTCGATGATTATGCTTGCGGTACCCATGTGGCTGTTATTTGAAATTGGTTTATTTTTCGGAAAATTATTAGAGAAAAGAAAAACAACAAGCCACTAAAACTTGAGAATTACAAACTTCTATCTTATTTCCTCCAACACTGTATGGAGGATTTTTTATTTCATGTCGTATCTATTGCCCTATCAAATACTGTCTTCAAATTGACCCTAAACTGTAAATAAAACGTCACTTCTGCTTCATACAATCTAGCTCGACTTACTTACAATTATTGATATGGACTTACTATGACAGCCACAACAAATCAGCCAAGTCGTCGTGATCTTCTAAAATGGTTTGCGGGAATCCCTTTTTTACCGCTTGGGGCAATGACTACTGCAGCAGCATTGAGCGGTTGTAATGATAGTGACAATGACACAGCGGTAACACCACCTGTAACAAAACCTGCAAATCTAAAAGCTGCAACATTTACAGCGATGGCAGCGCCTATTGCAATTGCAGACCGTGCTAAAACATCAGTCAGTTCGAAACTCAAAATCGACTGGGATGACTCAACCAGTTCAGAGTATCAACTTGGTTATAAAAGCTTTTTTGAAACAGGCAATACTGTGCCTAAATGGGGCGGTGGTGAAATTATTGCTGGGGGATATTTTAACGCCAACGGCGACCCAATTATGGATACATCTGTTCCAGCGTCGCCACGCCAATTCTTTTCAGACTGCCCAGATGGCTCCTCACTTATTCATTTAGACGGTGCTCAAGTCGAAGGTGTGAATAACCCAGTATTCCATGTTGTGCAATTTGAATATGCCTCACAAAACCTAGCAGGCGCGAGCGAGTATGGCAACTTACCCTCCCCAATTGCAATTTTGACATTAGACCAGAACCAAACAACAGGTCATTTAGAGCTTAAAAAATACTTTAATGTCGATACCTCTGCAGTTCATGGTTTATGGATTACTTGTGGTGCAAGCATGTCACCGTGGAACACACATTTATCTAGTGAAGAATATGAACCTGATGCATTTGAACAAGGCATTGGTGGACCAAGTCCAAAAGGAATCAGCAAAAACTTCTTTGGTGATGAGGCCGCAGCTAAACCATATAACTATGGTCATTTACCTGAAGTGATCGTAAATAAAGACGGCAGTGGTAGTATTGTTAAACACTTCTGTATGGGCCGTATTTCGCATGAACTGGTACATGTCATGCCCGATAACCGTACCGTAATTATGGGTGATGACTACACCAACGGTGGCTTCTTTATGTTCATTGCCGATGTCGCAAAAGATTTGTCAGCAGGTAAACTTTATGTCGCTAAATATGTATCTGAACTGACAGAGAGCAGTACAGGACAAATCAAATGGATTGAGCTAGGTCATGCAACTAGTCAAGAAATTGAAAAAATGGTTAATGTTGACAATATCCAACCTAGCGACATCATGGAAAGTTTAACAACTAATCCAAATGACGCATCATATACCGAAATTATTTTGGCCAAGAAGAAGCTTTGGGTAAAAGTAAAACCAGGTATGGAAAAAGCAGCAGCCTTCCTTGAAACCCACCGCTACGCAGCACTCAAAGGTGGCAGCATGGCCTTCACGAAGATGGAGGGAACCACCATCAACATTAAAGACAAAGTTGCGTATTCTGCTTTAGCAAATATTCAAGATTCAATGATCAAAGACAATGCAGCTTGGGTTGCCGCACACAATGTTTCATTCACGAAGAAAATCACTGCAGGTGGCGTACTAGCACACGATTTAACAGCAGGACAGAACACAACCGATGGGCAGCCTATCAACAGTGAATGGATTCCGTATCAATCGAAAATGCTATTGATGGGTGAGGACATCACAGTGGATAGCTTAGGTAACACAGCAAATCCAGATAAAATTGCAAGCCCTGACAATTTGAAGTTCTCTGAAACACTACGCACCTTATTCATTGGTGAAGACAGTGGTAACCATCCAAATAACTTCTTATGGGCTTATAACGTGGATACCAAAGCAGATCCTGTACGTTTACTCTCAACCCCTGCAGGTGCAGAATCGACTGGTTTACATGCAGTAGACTCAGTAAATGGTTGGACTTATATCATGAGTAACTTCCAACATGCGGGTGACATGAAGAGCTTATCTGAGGACTTAAAAGCAGCAACTTTAGCCAATTACAACAATGGCTATAGTGCAAGTGTCGGTTATTTAACAGCAGACTTGATGCCATCAGTAGAAAAGAAAAAGACTGAAACCAAAGCCTCTTAAGTCATTCCAAAAAAAATGCCGACTTATGTCGGCATTTTTTATGATTTAAAAAATACCACTTGTTCCGTGATTTTTCCTTTGAACTCACCCTGCTGCTGCTTTTCAAGCCAAGACCATTGTTCATGGGTCATGCGTAAGAAGTTAGAACAGCGTGTCCCATAAATAGGGCTTTGAATAAAGGTCGAAGACAATAGCTCTTCCATATCCTGACTAATGCCAGTTTGCGGCAATAAGTCTGTAATAATCTTGCGCTCATCCTCCAAAATATCCCAAGCTGTCTTCTCTAACTCACTTTGTAAGATATGGGATTGTTGCAACATCGGTAAGAACTCTTGGGTAAAGCGCTTACGTAAATGTTTGGTTTTTTCCCAATGTTCCGTCATCAAACCATTCGACACCACATACACGCCTTTCGGAAGAACCTGTGGTGCTTCACCACGATTGCTCATGTAGACCGCCTGATGCCGATCCCCCATAAAAAGATTAAAGCCCGCATAGTCACATTGTTTTTTCTCTAAGTCTTGAGCAAAACGAATCGGGGTTTGTTCAGACTCTAAAAAGGATTGAATCAAATGTCCACGAGACGTTGGATAGCTGGTTTGATCAGTGCCATCGCGAAAGTTCGTTAAAACGGCCCAACGTCCTGTTGGCGTTATACCCATCCATGTGCCGCCAGACTGCAAATCTTGTCCCGCAATAATTGGACTATCCGCCCATTGTTGCAAACTTGCAGTGGGGCGCTGGTAAAACTCATCTCGGTTTGAAATCAGACAAAGTGGTGTGTCATCCAACACCTGCCAAGCAAAAGCCACGATGCACATAATAGACTCTCAAAATCTTTACACATTGAATGTACAACATTTTTCCAAGCTTTCAGCTAAAATCTGTGCAAAACATAATGACAAGGAACAGCAATGCTGACTTATCCAAATATCGACCCTGTGGCGATATCACTGGGCCCTTTACAGGTGCACTGGTATGGCCTGATGTACTTATTGGCATTTTTATTTGCTTGGGGGCTTGCGACTTACCGCGCTAAACAGCGTGGTTGGACAGCAGAAATGGTCTCTGATCTGATTTTTTACGGTGCTTTGGGTGTGGTTGTTGGCGGTCGTATTGGCTATGTATTCTTTTACGGCTTTGAACAATTCCTTGCCAATCCCCTCTGGCTCTTCCAAGTCTGGACTGGTGGTATGAGTTTCCATGGCGGTTTCTTGGGTGTGATGATCGCCATGCTGCTGTGGTGTAAGAAATACAAAATGACGTGGTTTCAAACCCTCGATTTTATTGCACCCTGTGTCCCTACAGGCTTAATGTTTGGTCGAATTGGTAACTTTATTGGTGGTGAACTCTATGGCCGTGCGGTAAGCGACCCAAACTTTGCATTCGGCATGATATTTCCGACAGATCCGCTGCAATTGGTACGCCACCCCTCTCAACTTTACCAAGCGCTGTGTGAAGGCTTAATTCTATTTATTGTGTTGTGGTGGTTTAGTTCTAAACCGCGCCCACGCTTTGCGGTTTCAGCATTGTTCCTGATTGGTTATGGTATTGCACGCTTTACCGTGGAATTCTTCCGTGAACCGGACAATGGTCAACTATTCATTGGTTGGATGAGTAAGGGACAATTCTTAACAATTCCAATGATTCTGATTGGTCTATGGATGATGTGGTATGCCTACCAGAAAAAAATATATGACTGGGGCCCACAAAAAAATAGTTAATTAAAAGCAAATTTAGCGAGGCAATGCCTCGCTTTTTTATGTGCTGTATTTTCTCTTCAATACAGTCACTGAACTCAATGCTCGAACTATGCTAAAGTTTAGTTTGCTTATTTCAATAAACATACACTTATGCTTGAATTTTGGTTCGATCCGACGGTTGCTGTTGTAAAGAAAGTCTTATTTTTTATTGCAATGGTGGTACTTACAGGTGTGCTGTATTGGATGGAGCCATTAAAACTCGATGCCATACTTATGTTCTTAGGCACTGGTGTGATTTTTTTGATTTGCCGTTATTGCAAAATTCATTTTGCCTCAAAAAATCCGACTGGCTTACTCTACCGCCTACTCACTTGGATTCCGATTGCGCTGTTACTTGCCTTGGTCTTTATCAACATGAATAATGGTGAAATTCTAATTCCAGGTGCACAAGGTATTGGCTTTATGGCATTGGCAATTTGCTTACTTTCCCCCATTGCCCTGCTCAATAAAAATAATCTAACGCATGACGACGGAAAGGCTTAAATGCTAGATTTTTGGTATTCCGAACGTTGCACACGCCAAATTAAACTCATATTGTGCATAGGCACGTGTATTCTCATTTTTATCTGCTCAGAACAAGCACAATTAGCGCCCATTTTTGTGGGACTCTGCCTCGTCATTGGTTTAATGATTGATGTGCTTTATACACTAAGAATAAATCAACTCAAAGCGCTTCCACAGGCATTGAAATGGTGTTTGGCTATTCTGCCTATTCTATGTTTATTGTGCTTAATCTATTTTTTACCCAATGAAATGCACGGCCTATTGGTACTGCAATGTATCAGTTTTACTTTAATTGGATTTTTTCTTGTCTCGATATATAGCCATCGTGCGAAACGTTTTGATTAAAATCTTGATTCGCATACCACTTCGCATTGAATATTAATCGTAAGCGTCCGCTGAACCCCATGCCTATTTTTTAATTTGAGTTGGATTTCCAGCGATGTGGTAGTAATTCTTCTATTTGGGTCGCTTTATGCGTCGGCAGCCTTTTCAGCACATCACTGAGATAGG
>NZ_VOYM01000103.1:0-8104 GCF_013420285.1 Acinetobacter sp. YH01019 | reverse complement strand
GCTGAGTTTGGCTTGATAGCGGTAGCAGGTTTCACTAATGCCAAATGCTTTACAAGCCAAACGAATACTAATGGCATGCTGGGCAACTGCCTGTTGTGCCATCTTACGCCGGCAAGATGGCTTTACCCTTGCGCAGCAGTGCTGCTCATTGCCATCGCTTCCTGGATGATTTCGGCCTTTAATCGCTCTTCCGCATACATCTTTTTAAGTCTGGTATTTTCGGCTTCTAGCTCTTTCAGTCGAGCCATTAATGATGTATCCATACCACCATATTTGGCACGCCATTTATAAAAGGTAGCATTACTCATGCCGTGTTCACGGCAAAGGGTAGCTACAGGTGTGCCAGACTCCGCCTGTTTTAAAATGGATATGATCTGGCTGTCAGTAAATTTAGATGTTTTCATGCAGAATCTCCTGCTCGTATCTTAAGAGAAAATTCTACTTTTAGATCCTTTTATTTTTAGGGGGGATTACCCACCAGATAATAAGATTTCTTAAATTTTCTCTGATAACACTTTAACCAATGACTTTAATTCTTCTTTTAGTTTATTTAAATTTTCAAGTTGAATACTTTGAGTCAGCTCTTTAGGAATCATTTCTGCGGCAGCTCGTAGCTCTCGACCCTTTTCTTTTAATGAAATAAGGACTCTTCTTTCATCATTAGGATCACGTGATCGATTAATAAGTTCAGACTTTTCCATTCTTTTTAGTAAGGGCGTTAGTGTCCCACTATCCAAGTGTAAAATTTGTCCAAGATCACCCACACTTACACATTCTTTTTCCCATAAAACCAACATCACTAAATATTGAGGATAAGTGAGTCCGAGAGGTGTAAGAAAAGGGCGATAAGCTTTTACGATTAAATTAGATGCAGCATAAATAGGAAAACATAGTTGCTCATCTAGGCAAAGCTGATTCTTGGACATAGCTTTTTATTTGGTATAGACAGTGGTCGATACCTGTATATTACCTCGAATAGCGTTGGAATAAGGACATACTTGATGCGTTTGTTCCACGATCTTCTCTGCATCAGCTTGTGAAATACCTGAAAGAGTGACATCTAAGTGTACTGTTAAGGAAAATCCACCATTGCCATTAGCAACCATGCCAACAGTACTCAGGACTTCTACATCGTTATCACGGATTTTATGTTCTTTATTGCTACGAGTTACATGGATCACGGCATTTCCAAAGCATGCAGCATAGCCAGCTGCAAATAATTGCTCAGGATTCGTTGCATCACCTCGACCACCTAATTCTTTTGGCAAAGCTAATTTTAGTTCTAAGATACCATCTTCACTACGAATATTCCCTGAACGTCCACCGATTGCTTTAACTTGGGTAGAATAAAGATTACTCATTTTAATTACCTTTAAATAATATATTGTGTGCAATATAATTGTATAAAATTTAATTTATGTCAAATTTTTTTATATGCGATTTAACATAATGGCGGTTATACGAAGTCGACTTGTAATGCAATTTGCATTACAGTACTCCTAGTACATTAAATAACTGGGAGATATGATGGCTACTGTTAACTTCAGGGTCGATGAAGCCCTTAAAGAAAAATCCTATTCCATCCTTAAAGAACAAGGTATTGCACCTACAGATTTCTTTACTAGTATTCTTGAGTATGTTGCTACGACTGGGAAACTACCTGTCAAAAAAGCTTTGCTTTCAGAAGAAGATGAAGAATTGTTAGCTCTTGTCCGTAAGCGCATTAATGACCCTAAAGAGATGTTTGAGGAAGTCACATTAGATGACTTATAAGCTTTTACGTCACAAGGACTTTACAGCAGAATGGGAAAAACTCCCTGTTGCTATACGGGATCAATTTAAGAAGAAACTAGCCAAAGTCATAGAGCAGCCACATATTCCAAAGAATATGCTGAGAGGCGATCTTGCAGGTTGCTATAAAATTAAATTATTAAAAGCTGGTGTCAGACTTGTCTATCAAGTTAAAGATGATCAGGTAGTTATCTTGCTCATCACAGTCGGGAAACGAGCTGATAGCATAGTTTATGACGAAGCTAAAAAGCGCATTAAAGACTAAAAATGGGAGCTTATAGCTCCCATTTTTTGACTTCGTATAACGCGTATTATGTTAATTTTAGAATAAATTAAGAATTATCCAATTGAAATTAAAAAAAATATATATTTATAATTAAATGAACATCCAAGTTAAGAACTAAAATGATAAGAGACGATTTAAAAAAATATCCTAAAGCAATATGGATACATTTTTATAAAAACCGTATAAGTTTGATGGCAGAGAATGGCACAGTCAAAGCAACTGAAATTCCTAAATCACCTTATGATCACCCAAGAATGATTTTGGCAGATTTTGAAAGCGCTACAACAACTGATGTGTGCTGAAAAAACAGGAGGATTACCGCATTGAAATGGAAGTAACGACAATAGCCATTGCGGGAGAATCGGTTCGAATTCTATTGTGGCATTAATGTTGCTCGGGTAGTGATATTTTAGTTCATCTATGAACTTAGTTGCATCATATGGGGGCGTTATAAAAACAGAATTAAAATAAATTTTAAGTACATAAAGCATGAGTATTATCAAAATTAGAGAAAAACCAATAAATATCATTTTCGGCGATTATTTGCTCAAAAAATCAAAGTTCTTCATAATTTCTACATATTTTATAAAATTGGTATAGATATTGTATTTATCTAGGCGGTTTTAATCCAACCTAGAGGAAATGATGATGGCACAGCCACAAGTGAACTTACAAAAATCAATTTTAAATACTCCCTTGACTCGACGCTCTATTTTGATTGGGGGAATGACCTTGCCTGCGGTATCCATGCTTACTGGCTGTGGTGGTGGCGGAGGTGGTGGTGGGGTTGAGTCGGATGTGGTGATACCGATTGCACCGTTTGACCCAGATACAACACCGCAAATTCCAGATCAAGGCGAAAAGACTGAGCCCGAACAAGGTACTGAGCCGATCATTAGTCCAGATGCGGTGAAGATGAATGTGGGGATCTATAACTTTGAATATAATTCTTTTGAGCAATTACGTGCACGTCGCAAAGTAAGTAAAGGTACAGCAGGTTCAGTTTTGGTGACCAATAAAGATGGTACTGAAACGGCTTGGGAAAGTATCGTAGATTATGTCAAACGCTCGGTCGATCATCGTTTTGTATTGTTGTACCGAGGGATGTTGACTGCTTTTGCTGAGCGCCCACCACAAGACTATGATGTCACCTTTTTTACTGCTCCAGAATTTTATTGGAATGTGCCTTGGACTGATTTTTTGAATACGGATGAAGTCTTGGTAGTTGCAGATTTATTTTTAGAACTCGTCACACAGAAAGTCCGTAGTTTGATTGCTAAGTTTCCTGAATGTGATTATGGAAAACTGGTACTTCTCCCAGGAACTATCGCAGTGTTAAAGCCATCAGTGAATATTTTTAACAAAGATGGCAGTGATGCCAGCACCGATCAAAATCCAATATTAGAAGCAACGAACCATTTGGTATGTGTGCATAATCTGTCTTTAAATGATGAGCATCAGCGCCCTGCATATATGGTTTGGCCAAAACGCACTGTGTCTTGGATTGACTTCATTGGTGATAGAAGATGTGATCGAGGGGATGAACTTGGTAATAATGCCAGTAATCCTGATCTGGAGAACTATGCACATGTTTGTACTTTAAATGGAGAGGAAAAGCTGGTGGTAAAAATCCAGCGAGTTTCGTCTGATAAAGTTCAAGCTTTTGATGATTATGGTCGTCAATTATTGGATACCACATTTAATAATGAACTGATTGAAGGCTTACCATTTGGGATAAATATTTGTTTGGACTACGCAGTTGCCAGTACAACTACAGATAAGTATCGCATGGCACAGCTAAAAAATACCGAGTTTAAATTGGATTTTGTAATTGCTGCTGGTATTGGTCTAGATGCAGAAAACTATCAGGATGCTTCAACGGTACAGTACGCCATTCATAATGATGGTATTCAAGGAAGTAATCAAAATCCATATCAAGTCAAATATGAGTATTTTAGTAATGTTTCGCAAATTTTTTATGATAAGCGAATAGGGGCACCATACCTTCTGTCATTACCTGCACTTGGAACGACCGCTGATGGCTCAAGACAATCTACAACGATGATTTCAGTTGATAACAGCACAGATTTTACTTATCCAGAACGTTATTCAGGGATGCCATCAATTACTGATGAGATTAATCCAGCCAATGTTCGGGTTTGGAGTTTGCCTGTTGATGTGACTGACACCTTGAAGACGCAAGAAACGGTCACTGCAATGAAGTCTGAAAACTGTGAAGCGGCTGTTGCATAAATTTGCTTGATTCGTTTTGGGAATTTATAAGATGCGTGGTTGAACTCAGTTTTTGATCTCAACCACAGTGGGGTAACACCGTTTCAGTTATTGTTCTGGTGGTTATTCTAGTCGCTGTGGTCAAAGTATATTTTGTAAATTATCTAAATAGTTTTGACGAAGTGAAAGTTTGCACTGCGATCGTGTGATTGAGCTGGATTTAGTCAATTTTGATGTATTCATTAAATCATTGCACATCATTCTTTCATAATTTTCATATTTAGATTGAATGCTTTTTTTATTTATGTGAGGTTTTTTATTATCTAATATTTTATTTATTTTATTATTAATATCTTCCAATTCTTTTTGCGTACAATCTACTGTAAGGTTGAATCCTTGTTTGTGGTCTGATATGCACCTTTCATATGCTTTTGAATATCCTTCTGATTGATTGTTTTTCGGAGGGTTTTGGCTGTCTATAATACTGCTTTTAGTAGTCGTGTACTTTGTGTTGTGTGATATGCCACTATCGCTTGCCTTTGCACAACTTAATGATAATAAAGCAAATAATAAGGTGGTAAGTATTGTATTGTTCATGCGTTGATCCTCGATTGTATACAGCTAAAGCTGTAGTTAAGCTCAATAAGCATCAGTTACTATATGTTTTAGATAAAGACTTGTAAAATAAAAGTGTGAATTAATTTTCCTGATAATGGTTGATTAAAATTTGACGACACAATAATTAATTTTTAATTTTTTATTTATTTTTAAGTTTTTTGATGTAGTATTTATTTTAAGTTATTTTTTTGTTTAGGTGAGGGTTGTGAAATGGCGGGTCTATCAATTTGGCATATTTTATTGTTCTTGATTATTGTTGTTTTGCTTTTTGGTACATCGAAGCTCAAAGGGCTGGGTCGTGACCTAGGTGGTGCGGTTAAGGATTTTAAAGATTCAGTAAAAAATGAAGATCAAGATCAAAAACTACTTGCCGAAGATACTTCGGTGATTGATGTGTCTAGTCATACCGTTCGAGATGCGTCACATACGCAAAAGTAATTTTCATCATTTGGCATAAAGGTGGTTTAACCAATGTTAGATATGGGATTTAGTGAAATCTTACTGTTTGGTATTGTCGCTATTGTGGTGCTTGGTCCTGACAAGTTACCACAAGCAATGCGTACAGTAGGGCGATGGTATGGAAAAGCTCGACGCTTAATGCATAGCGTGCAGCACGATATTGAGAAGGAGCTCAATCTGCTCGAGATGAAAGAACAAGTTCAGCGTGAACTTGATCAAATCCGTGCAGTAGAACGAGATATGCAACAGCAGTTGGTTGAAATGAGAAAGAGTGCTGAAGATATTGCGAGTACAAAAGCGCAACAAGGGCAAAGTAATCCAGCTGCTCAACAACCTGCACAAAGTATAGGAGAGTAGATGATGGCTTCTTCACAAACTCAACAAAGTGATCAGCCGTTGCAGTCTATGCCATTGATGTCGCATGTGATTGAACTGCGTAAATACTTGATGCGGATATTGATTGCGGTTTTTGCCGCATTCTTTAGCATGATTCCATTTGCCAATGACTTGTATGAAGTGCTTTCAAAGCCTTTGCGTTTACAGCTTCCTGCAGATGCGACCATGATTGCCACGGATATTACCACGACATTTATGGCACCATTTAAGCTCAGCTTTTTTATCGCAGTAATCGTGGTGATGCCATACATTCTGTACCAGATTTGGCTTTTCATCACGCCAGCTTTGTATAAGCAAGAAAAACGTATTGCAGTACCATTGCTCGTATCAAGTATTGTATTATTTTATGTTGGTATCTCGTTTGCGTACTTTATAACTTTACCTGCAGTGTTGGCATTTTTCTTACATGCAGCACCCGAGGCAGTTGCACCAATGACTGATATTAATAGCTATCTGAGTTTTTGCTTGAAATTATTTTTGGTCTTTGGGGTAACTTTTGAAGTGCCTGTAGCGACATTATTATTGATTTTGGTGAACTTAGTTTCCGTGGAAACACTGACTCGAAATCGACGTTATGTGATTGTTGGCTGTTTCTTTGTTTCGATGTTTATTACGCCACCAGACGCTCTTAGTATGGTAATGTTGGCGATTCCGATGTGGCTACTTTTTGAGATTGGGTTGATGTTTGGGCGTTTTATCGAAAAGTCCAAAACGCCACAAACTGCTTAATTGTAAGTCAAAGTATGAGTGGTAGAACTAGTAAGCTAGTTGTGCCATTCATGGCTGAATTTCTATTGTTTAGGCTCTGTATAAAGTTTTGCATGATGATTTTAAAGTACAGGAAGTACTTGGCAAAACAAAAATTCTAAAACTAAGCCAATCAGAAAAATAATAGGTTCTGCGACTAAATGTGTCGTTCAAAAAACTATTTTAATCTGGTAATAAGTCTTTGGGGCTAATTTGAACCGTACCGGGTTTGTCGGAGACTCAGTATTCTGAGAGAATGTTCCGATGACCAAATTAAAATATACCCCTGAAATCAGAGAAAGAGCGGTTCAATTATTGATTGAATCTGAAAAAGACTATCCATCTAATTGGGCTGCGATCACAGCTATTGCGCCTAAGATTGGTTGTACTCCTGAAACACTTCGTGCTTGGCATCAAAAGCATTTAGATGAGCAAAATCCTATCAAAGTACAACAGATCTCTGATCAAGAAAAAATGAAGCAAATGGAACGTGAAATCAAAGAATTAAAGCGTGCCAATGAAATTCTGCGTAAAGCAGCCGCTTTTTTCGCCCAGGCGGAGCTCGACCGCCCACACAAATAATGGTGGATTTCATCCATAACAATAAGGCGTTATATGGTGTTGAGGCGATTTGTAGGATTTTACCGATCTCAGCTTCTACCTATTATCGAACACTAGATATTGCTGAAAACCCAGAACATCGAGCAAAGCGAGATCTACATGATTTGCATCATGCTGAACAAATTAAACGAATTTGGAAAGAAAGTTCAGGTCGATATGGTGTACGTAAAGTTTGGCAACAACTGAAACGTGAAGGTTATGTTATTGCACGCTGTACAGTGGTTCGCTTGATGAAGAAGCTAGGTATACAGGGTGTTTGGCGTGGGAAGAATAAATACACCACCCGTAGCCGAGATGATCAAAAAAGAGCGGATGATTTAGTGAAACGTAATTTTACTGCTGATTATCCAAACCAACTATGGGTCGGTGACTTCACGTATATTCAAACTCATTCAGGCTGGGTCTATACCGCCTTTATTATTGATGTGTTCTCACGAGCGATTGTTGGATGGAAAGTATCAACACGTATGAATACAGACATGGTGCTCGATGCACTAGAGCAAGCATTGCATGACCGAGGTATGCCTAAGAATGTGATTCATCATTCAGATAGAGGTGTTCAATATCTTTCAATTCGCTATACCAATCGTTTAGAAGCAGCAAATTTACGAGCATCAGTCGGTACGACCGGTGATTCATACGATAACGCTTTGGCTGAAACAGTGAATGGGTTATACAAAACAGAGGTGATTGAATATTTAAAAGCAGACTGGCAAGGTTTAGCGGATGTACAACTTGCGACATTAAATTGGGTAGATTGGTTCAACAAAAAGCGTGTACACAGCGCATTGGGTTATGTATCGCCTTTTGAGTTTGAAGCAATGTACTATGGTAATCCTCCCATAAATAACCGAAGTTAAAAGTAGAGGTTAAGCAGCCATTAGAGGTGGCTTTCCTTTGTTAGCTTGATGTGGTCTTTCATGGTTGTAATGCCACAACCAGTTTGTTGCATAA